>NZ_JAKJSN010000037.1:0-58011 GCF_050337005.1 Photobacterium japonica
CACTAAGGCATGTTCCCAGGCATTACTCACCCGTCCGCCGCTCGTCAGCAAAAGAAGCAAGCTTCTTTCCTGTTACCGCTCGACTTGCATGTGTTAGGCCTGCCGCCAGCGTTCAATCTGAGCCATGATCAAACTCTTCAATTAAAAGTGTTTGCTGCTATAAATAGCGACTCAATGAAAAACTGTTTTTGTTCATTACCGAAGTAACGAACGAATTGACTGTGCCAAATCATAAGTAAACTTATCATTTGTATTGGTCACTCAGTATCATTGATAATTCTTTTGTTGACTATCATTTCACGAGTGCCCACACAGATTGCATGGTCAAATTGTTAAAGAACAATACTGAATTACGTCACCGGCTAGCGCCGCTGTCCGTGTCAGTGAGGTCGCATTATAGGGACTTCGCGCACGCTGACAAGTGTAAAAAGTAAAAAAAATGAATAAAAACGACCGACCGAGCAAAATACATACAAATATGATTTATCAGCATAAAAAATACAAAAAAAGGCACAGCGCATGCTGTGCCTTCGTGCCGCCATTACCCTTTTTTACCGCGAATAGATAATGACAACCACTATTGAGGTTTGTACTTCGTGTCCATTATCGTCACAGGTTCAAACGTCACACCTTTTTTCATCGCTTTTTTGGTTTCTTTCTTTAAATCGTTATCGATCCAATACTGCCCTAAGTCATACAGCCCACCAATGGTGAACAATAACTGAGATTTTTTTTGCATGGGTTGATCGGGGTATTTAATCCACCGCCAGTGCGCTTCTCGGGTATAAGGCGACATGACCCCTGGCACTATAACGGTAGCATCATGCACGATTTGTTGAATTTGACGTGATAAACGCGCTTTCTCTGTGGTAGAGAACGCGGTGCGAAACTCAATGATCAACTTATCAAGCTCTGGAGTCGCGAAATTTGTGAAGTTATTGTTTTGCGGCTTACCGGCATTATCACTGTGGAAATACCCCCAATATTGTGGTCTTGGGGATATGCCCATACCGTGATAAGAAATGTCATGCTTTTTTTCTAACACGTACTTGAAGGCAGACGAACCATCCACTAGGTTCATGACCAGTTCCAGTCCAGCGGCCTTAGCTTGCTCTCTCAAATACGCCAGTTGCGGGGTTTGCGTTTGATAACTGTACGTCACCGCAAAACTCAAACGTTGCTTCTTATCATTTTCACGAATGCCATCACTGCCAACAGTGGTAAAGCCTGCAGCTTCAAACGCCGCAATCGCTTTAGCGGGGTCAAACGGTAGTGGTGAAATACTCTCATTAGTAAAGGCGCCCGCCCCCACACCCAAACCATTCGGCTTACGGACAAAATCGCCGCGCAGCACATTTTTATTCAAACCGTCAACATCCAACGCCTGCGCAACGCCCTGACGGACCAAAATATCATCGAGTAATGGCTTATCCGTATTTAGCCAAAAGTTACCCGCCCCCACTTCCATCTGGTTATACCCCCAAAACTTGTGAATATAGCCTTTCTGGAACGGTTCGGTATTGGACTTATCATGCCAGAGCGCAGGGCGCCCCAATGAATACACATCCAGATCGCCCTTTTGAAAGTGCTTATAAGCAATATCGGAGTCACGGATCACTTTGACTCGTATTTTTTCCACATTATAACGGTTCTGATAGTAGCGGTTAGTGTAACCCCACCAGTCTTTCCCCGCGTGTTGCATTGTGATGGACTTGCCTTTCCTCACCTTACCGACATGGTATGCCCCGAGTGTCGGTTCTGCCTTAAAGTTAAATCGACGGACATAGTTGTCATCAACCCCGTCATTATTTTCATCTTTCGTTGGTTGATAAAAATGCGCAGGACGAGGTCGTAAACCATGCGCAAAGTACATTAAATCCGCTTTGTCTCTGGCCTTAGAAAACACCACTTCTAGCGTATGGTCATCTAACGCGGTAATACGATCGAGGTGTTCACTGTAGTAAGTGTTATACCATGGAGCCACGATATCTTTTGAACGATAAAAAGACAGCATATAGCTATAGTCAGAAGCCGTTAACGGCTTACCGTCAGACCACTTTGCAGCAGGGTTTAATTTAAAATAGATACTTTTGTTATCCTCCCCCACGGCCCAATGGGTCGCCACATCGGGAATGTACTTCAACGTATCAGGGTGACGCTGTAAAAGTTGCGGCTGGCCATCCAATAACCAAACGCGAAACGCCCCATTACTATCAGGGCCCGCTGTACGGAATGTTTGGGGGAAGCTGGGAATTTCCGTACGCAGTGTGCCACCAAATTGCGCCTCTGATGAAGCAAACAACGGTTCACTATTGTTGGTTTCCCACACGAGATTGTCAGGCACTGCCGCCCATGACAGGGCCGGCAATAGCATGGCTGTTACAAGTAAAGTCCGTCTCATCATCTTTTCTTCCTTTTCAGAGCCGCTTGTTATGCTGGCTTCTTGTCATTCTTATTGTTTTAACGCCGTGAACACCTTACGCGGGTTGATTCTCTGCCATTACACATGCTCACTAGGCGACATGGGGTTTCGTTTCCGCCCGTCGCTTACGTTTCCTGTCTTTCGGATGCGTGATCGGAATCGCCGAGAGCAATGTTTTGGTGTAATCCGCCTGAGGGTTAGCGTAAATCTCTTGTGCCGGGCCCATTTCAACGACTTTACCGAAGTACATCACCACCACATTATCAGAGATGTGTTTCACCACTGACAGGTCGTGAGAAATGAAGATGATCGCCAAGTTCATTTCTTTTTGCAGTTGCAGCAATAAGTTGAGGATCTGCGCCTGTACCGACACATCAAGTGCCGACACCGATTCATCACAAATCAACAGTTTGGGTTTAAGTGCAATCGCACGCGCAATACCGATCCGCTGACGCTGCCCGCCCGAGAACTCATGGGGATAACGGTTGACGGCGGTTTCTGGCAGCCCCACTTTTACCAGCAGTTCTTTCACCCATGTTTTACGTTCATTTGGCGTACCGACTTTGTGAATAATGAACGGCTCTTCCAGAATCATACCAATGGTATGGCGCTGATTAAGCGATTCCATTGGGTCTTGAAAGACAATCTGCATATCTTTGCGCAATGGGCGCATCGCTTTGGTCGATAAATCGGTGATGTCTTGGCCTTCGAAGAAAATCTTGCCTTCTGTCGGCTCATACAATTTTAAGATGGTACGGCCCAAGGTGCTTTTGCCACAGCCTGATTCCCCGACCAAGCCCAAGGTTTCACCTCGGGCAACGGAGAATGACACCCCATCAACGGCTTTCACGGTGTAGCCTTTTTTGAGGAGCCCTTTACCTGACACAAAATGCTGTTTGAGGTTTTCTATCCGTAATACTTCTGTCATAACGTCCTCTTTACATCGCCTCATTCCGTGGGCTTACCCTTTAAACTCAGGAAACAGTGACACATCAATCGGTTTAATCTCGATCGGCTGTTTTGGCTTGCTGTCCAAGCTGGGCATCAGCCCCATTAAGCGGGCGGTATAGGGGTGCTGCGGGTTATCGAACAGGTCAAAAATATCCGCAAATTCCACCACTTTCCCTGCGTACATCACGGCGACATCATCACAAATTTCCGCTACGACCCCCAAATCATGGGTAATAAAGATCATAGCCATGCCCGTTTCTTCCTGTAACTCATTCATCAGTTCCAGAATGGATGCCTGCACAGTCACATCCAACGCCGTTGTCGGCTCGTCACAAATAAGTATGTCAGGTTTACACGCCAGCGCCATGGCGATCATCACACGCTGACGCATGCCGCCCGACAAATTATGTGGGTATTCGTTGAGCCGCTTCTCCGGCATCGGGATTTTGACTTTTTTCAGCATCTCCAACGAATACGCATTGCGCTGGGCTTTATCCAAATCCGGACGGTGCAACTCCAGCACTTCATTGATCTGACGGCCAATGGTATGCACCGGGTTAAGCGCAGTCATCGGATCCTGAAAAATCACCGAGATCTTATTGCCACGCATGGCGTACATCTCTTCCGGCGGCAATGTCACCAAATCCGTACCGCGATATAAAATTTGCCCGTTGGTAATTTGCCCATACGGTTTCGGCAATAGCCCCATGATGGACATCGAGGTGACGCTTTTTCCACAACCGGACTCGCCCACCAATCCCAGTGTTCTGCCCTTTCGCACGTCAAAATTAACGCCATGAAGGATCTTCACTACGCCGTCGTCGGTGGTGAATTCCGTTTCTAAATCACGCACACTTAAAATGATATCGTCCTGCATCTCTCACCTCCCTACTGTTACGGCTTGTAGGTGTCGTCAACGACAACCACGGGTTCAAAGGTTTTCTTTTTCTTCATCGCTGATTTAGTTTGTTTTTTCACGTCCTTATCGATCCAGTACGTGCCCAGCGTGAGATACCCTTCATTAGAAAACAAGTATCGGGTGTCTTTCGTCATCGCGGGCGTAGGGAACTTCATCCAACGCCAGTACGCTTCACGGGTAAAGGGCGCCATGTAGCCCGGCACAATCACATGCGCGTCTGTCACCATTTGCTGGATCTCATGGGAGATCCTCTGCTTTTTAGCCGTGTTAAATTCCGCCAAATACGCTGCGATTTTTTCATCCATCACTGGCGAACGGAAGTTAGTGTGATTATTGGTTTGTGGCTTCGCATTCACCGAATGGAGGTATTCCCAATACGCTGGAATTTTCCCGCCGCCCATGGTCAGGTAAGCCAACTCATGTTTTTTCTCAAGAATGTATTTAAACGCCGATGAACCATCGACCAAGTTCAGTGTTAACTCCAAGCCAGCTTGCTTGGCCTGCTCTTTCAAGTACGCCACACGCGGCGTACGTGCGGGACGGCTGTATGTCACGGCGAAGGATAAACGCTGGCCTTCTTTATTGAGACGAATACCGTCTGCACCCATCTCGGTAAAGCCCGCCAATTCAAAGTATTCCACCGCTTTTTCAGGCTGAAAAGCCGGTGGGGTGCGTTCAGGGTGATCGTAGTCCCCATGTCCGGTGCCCAATCCATGCGATTTACGCAGGTAATCCCCTCGCAATACGTTTTTGATCAAACCATCAAAATCGGTCGCATAGGTGATCCCTTTCCGCACATTGAGATCATCGAGCATGGGCTTGGCGGTGTTCATCCACACGCCACCCGCACCTTGCACCACTTCGTTATAGCCCCACAATTTATGGATATAGCCATTTTGATACGATGTCGTGTTTGACTTGTCGTGCCATAACTCAGGTTGAATCAACCTAAAGGCATCTAAATCGCCTTTTTCAAAGTGCTTTTTCGCAATATCCGCATCACGGATCACGCGTAAACGGATCTTGTCCACGTTATAGCGATGCTGGTAATAACGATTGCTGTATCCCCACCAATCATCCCCGACGTGTTTAAAGGTCACACTCTTGCCTTTTTTCACTTTATCGAGGTAGTACGGCCCCGTGGTCGGCTCCGCTTTGAAATTAAATTTACGGACGAAGTTATCGTCCATGCCGTCGTTATTCTCATCCGTGATATTGGTAAAGAAGTGATCGGGACGCGGCTGCAAACCATTGCTTGGCAAGGTCATCATATACAGCAACTCATCATCACTTTTCGCCACTTTCGATGTGATCACGATCGTGTGCTCATCGATCTTCTCGACAGTGTCAATCTGGTTGGTGAAGAAATCGGTGTACCACGGATCAATAATGTCTTTTGACCGATAATACTTCAGCATGAAGACATAATCCCCTGCCGTCACCTTCTCGCCATCCGACCAACGTGCGTTCGGATCCAACTGGAAGTACACCGTTTTATGATCATCGCCAAACGCCCATGCTCGGGCTAACTGTGGGATCCATTTTCCGGTGTTCGGGTGGCGCTGCGCTAACTTCGGGGTTTCATCCATGAAATATTGGCGTAATCCTGAGTTCGCATCCGGCCCGACTGAGCGCAGAGTTTGCGGGAAGCTGCGCATAGAGTTACGGTATGTCCCCCCGCGCTTCGCGTCCGGAGACGCAAATAACGGCTCATCGAGGTTTGTCTCCCACGCAATATCAGCAGGCAACTGTGCCGCCCATAAAGAGGGGCTCAACGCCGTGATTGCGATCGCCAATGCCGACAGGGCGTACTTATTGTTATTTTTCATATGACATCCTTGTTTCGCCAAGCGATTACACGTAGCGCGTGAATTTTTTCGGATCAAACGCGGCACGGATCGCTTCACCGATAAACGTCACCATCACCAACACCAACACAATCGAGCTTACTACTGAGCCCACAATCCACGGTGAATCCAGGTTCGATTTACCCTGCTGCAACAACTCGCCCCAACTTGGTGTCGGAGGCATCAAGCCAAGTCCTAAATAATCCAACGCCGTCAGTGCTGTGATGTTAGCGGCAATGGTGAACGGCGCGAGCGTCACAATCATGACCATGGTATTGGGCAAAATATGGTTAAACAAAATACGTGCTGTTGACGCCCCCAATGCTTTGGCGGCCATGACATACTCACGTGCCGATTCTTTATAGGTCATGGTACGCATGTACCAAGTCATCCCCATCCACCCGAAGAGCACATTGATCCCGACAAACAATGAAAACGTGGGTTGGGTGATCGAGACGAGAATCATGATCACGTACAGGAACGGTACCATCGACCACACTTCAATCAGTCGCTGGACGAACAAATCAAACTTGCCACCGAAAAAGCCCATGGCACACCCGACAGCGGTACCAATGGCATAGGAGATCGCCATGGTCAGTAACGCAAAGCCCATCGCGGTACGGAAGCCATAAACAAGACGCGCCAAAATATCACGCCCGATAATATCGGTACCCAGATAATGCTTATTATCGGCACTCGGTGGATTGGGCGGATAATCACCGGAGAAATCCTGTTCATACGGGTTCCACGGCACAATCGGCATAATGACAAAGTTATCGCCACCTTCTGCCTCAAACGTCGTTTTCAGTAGGCGGTAATCGGCCTCACTGGCCTTGGGTTGACCAAATTCATTACCCAAGCGCACATCTGAAAAGACGGGGAAGCTGTACGACCCGTTATATTTCACCACCAGCGCTTTACTGTTGATCAGCAATTCAGCAAACAGCGATAACACGAGCAACACGGACAAAATAACGAATGACCAGTAACCACGCTTAATTTCCTTAAAGCGTTTGATCTTTTTTAGCGTTAGGGGATTAAGATTCAACATATTAAGCTCCAAACTTCACGCGAGGGTCGACCAAGGCCACACACACATCCGACAAAATATTCCCGATCAACAGCATCACAGCATTAATCGCCACAATCCCCATCACTACCGGATAATCACGTTCAATAATGGATTCATACCCCAGCAGGCCAATACCATCGATATTGAAGATCACCTCTATCAAGAAAGAACCGGTCATGAAGAACAACAATGAATTACCGAAATGGCTGGCAATCGGAATTAAACTATTTCGCAGTGCATGTTTACGTACGGCTTGCTGGAAAGGCAGGCCTTTAGCAATCGCAGTCCGGATATAATCTGAAGACAGATTTTCCATCAGGTTATTTTTCATGGTCATGGTGAGCGTAGCGAAGTCACCGATCAAATAACAGATCAGCGGTAATACCGCATGCCACATCACATCTTTGGCGCGTTCAAGCACGGTTTCATAGTCATCAAAATCATCCCCGACAAACCCGCCCATCGGAAACCATTCCAAGTGATAACTGAACAAAGTGATCAACAACACACCCACCACATAACCGGGCAAGGCATAGCCGACGAAAATCAGGATAGACGAACCAGAATCAAACACCGAACCGTGTTTAAGTGCTTTGTAATAACCGAGCGGAATAGAAATGAAGTAACTAATAAAGAAAGTCATTCCGCCATAAAAGAGAGAAACCGGGAGGCGCTCCGCGATCATATCGTAGACCGGCTCGTAGTAGCGCGTCGACTCACCAAAATCGAGCACCATCAATTTGCTGACCCAATCAATATAGGCTTCAGCCACTGGCTTATCTAAGCCATAAAACGCATTTAACTCTGCGATTTGATCTTCAGAGAGGGCAGAATTACCACCTGCAGAGGTCATTGCAGCAGCGCCATCCCCTTGTGCCTGCATATTCGCAAGCATTCTTTCTACTGGGCCTCCAGGCACAAATCGTGTGATAGTAAAAATTAAAATCGTAATGCCGAGAAACGTCGGGATCACCAACGCCATACGACGTAGAAAATATGACAACATACTTACATCAACTCCATGTCTATTCGGCGGAGACAGACAGATGCATGGCTTATTTCACCTTTGCCTGCTTATCAGCTCGCAATTCACCATGAATATTTGCTCATCCTGAACAATTTCACTTTCTCAGCATCCAACTTGAACACCATTTATTTTTCTTAACGCCATAATTACAGTGATTTGTACCTGCCATCAAGTTAGCTTAACTATTTTGACCCAATCGTGTCACATTTTGCGACCAATGTGCTTCAACGGTAAATAAAAGATAAAAATCTAAAAACACCCTCAAAAACAGCGCAATAACACCACATACAAACAAGGCCAATAGCGCAAAAACATGACAATTTGATGAACCCTTCCTCGTACCAGCTAATACCCTGTAAGCACAATGCACGGTAAAAAGCCCAACCCACAAGGGATGAGAATGATTAACATTATATACCCTTAAGGAATTTACCCATCAACTGACCAACTTGTTAATTTACGGTTAATAAAACCACCGGCAGCATAAAATACAGTGAATTGAACCATTATTTAGATCTAACACGACATTTACCAAGCCTTTCAACAAATCCATCAAAACCCATTCACAATTAATCAATAATCCCTCTATAAGTAACAGAGTCGACAATAAATTTTGTAATAGTTAAATACGCAGCATTTAATATTGTTTTATTATTTCTTGCACATAAAACTCACTGGTTTGACTTCAAGTTTCAGCTTCATGTATATCTTCCATACAACGTTAACGAAACGTTAATGTTCGCTTCGGCAATTGACTGCCGGGTACAGGAAGAATAATAAAGAAATGGAGCAGCAAGGATGAATAAAAAGACAACAGCCTTATCTGTTGCTATCAGTCTGGCGCTGGGATCGAGTTTTGTCGCCTCAGCCGCTTATGCTGAAGAACAGCAAGTAGAAAAACTTCAAAAGATGAAAGTAACCGGTTCTCGTTTGACGCGAGCTTCCATGGAAGGAAGTACACCCGTTGCTGTTATTGGCCGCGCAGAAATTGAACGTGCGGGTGATGTGTCGATTGCCGATGTACTGCGCAAAACCTCTTACAACTCATTCGGCTCTTACAGTGAAAGTTCGGGTAGCTCATGGCAGAGTCAGGCGACCGTCTCCCTACGAGGCCTAGGCGCATCACGTACCCTCGTACTGGTAAACGGTAAACGTCTTCCTGGTTCTGCGACCATGGGTGGCGGTGCTGCGAACATTAACGTGATCCCTGCTGCTATCGTTGAACGCGTTGAAGTCATGGCCGACGGCGGCTCTGCGGTCTACGGTTCTGATGCTGTAGCCGGTGTCGTCAACATCATCCTGAAAGATGAATTTGATGGCCTGAACGTCACCGTGGGTGGCGGTATCCCTTCTCGTGAAGGCGGCGATGAGAAGAATGTCTCCTTCGTGGCGGGTACGTCTGGCGAAAAAGGCAACATTTATTTCTCGTTTGAGCATGACTCAAAAGATGAAATCTACCTGCGTGACCGTGATTACCTCCGCTCGACAAATACCGACTCTTCAAACTTTTTTGACATGTCTGGCGTGAGTATCTTTGGCCGCAATGTGTACCACAATGGCGAACTAAAGCCGATTGCAGGCTCATTCGACGCAGCTACAGGCAAGTGTAACGGTGACGGTTTTGTTGGCGTAACTAACTACCCAGGCCTGGGCGACATGTGTGGTTACGACTACACAGCAGAGGCTGCACAGAGTGCCTCTCTAGAGCGTAATACCGTCTTTGTTAACGGTAACTTGTTCCTGACTGACACAACGACCTTTAACTCGCAAATTTTGCTAAGCCGTAACGAAAGCTTTGGTCGTTTCGCCCCTGCGGCAGGCCTTTTCTCTGTAGACCCCACCACGGCCGGTGGTGCGGACTTCTTCGCTGATAATGGCTTAGATCCTGCAGCAGGTCCGGCATCGGTGTACTACCGTTTCACAAACGTAGGTACTCGTGATACCAGCGTGACGGACTTTCAGGCCGACATGAAATTTGGTCTCGATGGCAGCGTTGAGACTGACGCTGTGGGTGAAATCATCTGGGATGCGGGCTACCACCTGAACTTCTCTAACAGCCAAGAGCGCGGTACCGGTTACGTCCTTCGTCCTGCGGTTGAAGCCTTGGTGGATGAAGGTGAATTCCAAAACGGTGAGTTCAGCGCCAGCGCTACCGACGACTTAGCCGCGAACACCTCGCGTGAAAGCCAGATGGAAATGCACCAGTTCAATGCCGGTTTGCAGTTCGATGTAGCTGAAGTGGGTGATATCACCATCCCACTGTACGTCGGTACGGAATACACGACTTATGATTATTTCGACCATTACGATGCACAAAGTGAAGCGGGCAACATTATCGGCAGCGCGGGTAACTCTGCCGGTGGCGACCGTACGACTTATGCGTTCTTTGCAGAATCATTGATTGCCTTCACCGATGAGCTGGAAATGAACATTGCCGCGCGTTATGACCACTACAGTGATTTCGGTAGCTCTGTATCACCAAAAGTCTCGTTCCGCTACCAGCCACTGGACAACTTGATGTTCCGTGCCGGTGCAGGCCTAGGCTTCCGTGCGCCATCCCTGTCTAACCTTTACGGTGCAGACAGCGAATCAAACGACTACGCCAAAGACTACGTGTACTGTGAAGCCAATGGCATTTCCGATGCCGATTGCCCAGAGAAACAGTACAGCACCACACGTACCTCGAACGAAGATTTGGATGCGGAAAAGTCACGCTCATTTAACTTCGGGATCAGCTACTCGCCGGTTGATGATTTGGATCTGACATTGGATTACTACAACATCCAAATTGAAGACACCATCGTCATGAACACGCTGCAAAGCATGATTGATCAAGAACGTAACACGGGCTCGACTAATCCAAACGTTGTTCGTGATGATAACGGTAACATTGTCAGTGCGACAGTACCGCTTTCAAACATTGGTACGCTGAACACTTCCGGTATCGATTTTAAAGCGAACTACATCTACGACCTAGACTGGGGTTCAATTCGTTACGACTTTAGCGGTTCATATGTACTTGAATATGAATCACCAGAGTTTGTTAACGGCCCAACCAACAACAAAATTGGCCGTAATGGCCTACCACAGTACCGTTTCCAAACCGGTGTTGGCCTGAATGCGTTCGACGATCATGACGTGTACCTGTCGGCGGATCACATTGCCGACCAAGCACAAGATGTTGACAAGGACTACAACCAGACGGGTCACATTTCAAGCCAAACGGTTTGGAACGTTGCCTACAACTACCAAGCCCCATGGGATGCACGCTTCACCGCAGGTGTACGTAACATGTTTGATGAAGATCCAAGCTTTGAATCTGACGACGTCACTTACAACAGTGATCTCTACAGTATCCAGGGTCGTGTCTTCTTCGTGAAATACTCACAAGACTTCTAATAATAAACACCTGACGCGGGTCATCGTGCCCGCGTCCTTTTTACCGACTGACTAACACAATGACAAGGATGCAACTATGACGTTAAAGGACTTTGGCGTAAGTGCAATCACTGCCGCCATTCTCACCCTCAGCGCCAGCGCACTGGCTGCCCCTTCTGGCACTGTCGTTGCGACACAGGCAAAAGCCGACAAAACCGCGGCGGCCTCGCAGGCAAAAGTGGACAACTATGCAGACAGTACCGAAGCCATGCTGGCAGAGTACAAAGGCATTTTGCGCCAACTGGACAGCATGAAGGTCTATAACGAGCAGATCGGCCGTATGGTTGATTCGCAACAAGGTGAACTGGATTCACTGACACGTCAAATCGCGCAAATTGACCAAACCGCGATGGAAATTGTGCCACTCACTCTCAAGATGATCGATGCACTTGATGAGTTTGTCGCACTCGACCTCCCTTTCCAAAACGACGAGCGCAGTATTCGCATCAACGAACTGCGTAAATTGATGGATCGTGCTGACGTCACCACGTCAGAAAAATTCCGTAAAGTGATGGAGGCTTACCAAATTGAAGAAGGCTTCTCACGCTCGATTGAATCTTACAAGGCCAGCCTAGAACGCGATGGCGAAACCTTGACCTATGACTTCCTTCGCATTGGCCGTACTGCACTCCTTTACCAATCTCCGGACGGCGGTGAAACAGGCATGTGGAACCAAACCACGCGTCAATGGGAAATCCTGCCACAAAGTTACCGTATCGCGGTACAACAAGGCCTACGTATAGCGAAGAAGCAAGCGCCACCGGCCTTGATTAAGCTACCTGTATTTGCTGGGGAGGAAGGATAATGAAAGGATTCAAATCATTGGCTGCGGCCCTATTGACCGCACTGGTTATCGCCGCACCGGCTCAGGCCGACACACCGGCATCATTAGCCGAACTGCTTAAATCGGTGAAAGCCGAAAGTATTGTTGAGTCAAAAGAAAACAAACAACGTGAAGCGGAGTTCCGTTCCGATCGTAATCAGCAAGCCGCGCTGCTTAAACAAGCCCGTGCTGAACTAAAAGTCACCACTGAACGCGGCGAGCAACTCAAGGCGGCCTTTGACGACAACGATAAGCAACTCACTGAACTGACAGACACTCTGCGCCAGCGCTCTGGCACCTTAGGCGAAATGTTTGGTGTGGTTCGTCAGTACGCAGGCGAGTTTAAAGGCCTGTTTGCGGCGTCACAAAACGCCGTCCAGTTCCCTGAGCGTAACGCCCTACTGACCAAACTGGCTGAAAGTAAAGAGCTGCCATCAACGCAAGAGCTGGAAGGTTTCTGGCACACCATTTTGCAGCAAGTGATTGTATCGGGTAACACCACCACCACACCGGCTACCGTCGTGTACGGTGAAGGCAAAGAAGCCGTCAGTGATGTCACCATCATTGGTGAATTTAACGCCATTGCTGATGGCAAGTATGTCACTTACGTCCCGCAGACCGGCAAGTTTGAAGAACTGTCTCGTCAGCCAACCAAAAACATCATGCGTAACATCCCTGGCTTTGAAGCCGCCAACGGTAGCTACGAGCCATTGTTTATTGACCCGTCTCGCGGTGTGATTTTGTCGCTGCTGGTACAAAGTCCAACCGTACAAGAACGTATCGACCAAGGGGGTATCGTGGGTTACGTGATCCTAGGTATGGGTGCGTTAGGTGCATTGATTGCTCTCTTCTGTTTCCTACGTCTGACGATCATCGGCGCCAAAATGCGTAAGCAAACCAAGACTGACAAAGTGCTGAAAGACAACCCTCTGGGTGAGATCATGGAAGCCTACTTAGGTCATAAAGGCGATAACCTTGAAGATCTTGAAGCGAAAATGGATGAAGTCATCCTGCGTAATGCCCCGAGCATTGAGCGTTTCGTTGTCTCGATCAAACTGTTTGCCTCGGTGGCTCCGCTACTCGGCCTACTGGGTACGGTAATGGGGATGATCGGCACCTTCCAGGCGATTACCTTGTTTGGTACCGGTGACCCGAAACTGATGGCAGGGGGTATCTCTGAAGCCCTTGTGACAACCATGCTAGGCCTTGTTGTCGCTATTCCACTGCTGTTCTGCTACACCCTCGTACACAGCAAGAGCCGCCGTCTGGTGCAAATGCTGGAAGAGCAAAGTGCAGGCTTTATCGCGCGTTACCAGGAAAAACTGCACGCTGCCGACAGCTAAGGAGGCACTATGTGGTGGTTAATTGAAGAACTCGAGTCAATACGACGCTTCCTCGGTATGGGTGGGGATGTCTTAATGGCCATCTTCGTCCTCAGCTTTATGTTATGGACGGTGCTGCTAGAACGCTGGTTTTATTTTGCCGCCGTGCTACCCAGAGCCATCAAGAAGGCAGAGGCTGCTTGGGCAGCCCGTACTGAACACAAAAGCTGGAACGCCAAAGCCATCCGTCAGGAAATGGTTTCCTTGCAGGATGTTGAAAACAAACGAGGATTGCCGATTGTCAAAGTGCTGATTGCACTGTGTCCACTACTGGGGTTACTCGGTACCGTGGTCGGTATGATTCAAGTATTTGATATTTTGGCGGTAACAGGAACAGGAAGCCCCCGCGCCATGGCGTCGGGGATCTCAAAGGCAACAATTCCAACGCTGGCAGGTATGGTCGCTTCTCTTTCGGGGCTGTTTTTCAGCTCACGACTCGACCACCTGGCTAAGGTCTCCACGCAGAAGCTGGAAGATAAGTTGAAGCATATTGCCTGAGTAAACGGAATGAGAGGGATAGGTCATGAAAAGACGCTACAGCAGCGATAGCAGTGACGAAGCAGCGATCGATATGACACCGATGCTCGACATCGTATTTATCATGTTGATCTTCTTTATCGTAACAACATCATTTGTCAAAGAAGCCGGTATCGACGTCAACCGCCCAAGCGCCAATACCGCACAAACGGTGAAGAAAGGGAACATCATGGTCGCCGTCGGTGCATCGGGTGATGTATGGGTCGACAAACGCCGTGTAGAGGTGGATGCCGTACGTGCCAACATTGAACGTCTGCGCGCTGAAAGCCCAGATGGTGCCGTGGTGATTCAGGCTGATGAAGAAGCCAAATCCGGTATTGTCGTGAAGGTGATGGACCAGATCAGAATGGCAGGTGTACAAAGCATCTCCATTGCCGCAACCAATAAGGATTAAGCCTATGCGGTATCTGGCCTCATTAGCACTGGCGCTCGTTGTCTCCCTGGCATTGTTCTGGGGGATGGACAAGCTAGTAAACAAAGAGCGCCACGAGCTAACGTCGAATGAAGACTTACGCATGGTCGACTTCATTCGCGTTAAACCCGATGAAAAACTACAGGAGAAAAAACGCGAGCTGCCAAAGCCGCCGCCACCCAAACGTCCACCACCACCGCCTGAGATGAAAGTCATGTCAACGGTCAAACCGGTGATGGAGCAGATGCCTATGGACATGCCCAAGCTGGATTTGCCGGTCAATGTCACAGGGGGTTCCGTACTTGGCCATTACAGCCAAGGCGGTGGCGCACAAGTTAAAGGCAGCGGTGGTCCAATGCCACTGGCGACCTTCCAGCCACAAATGCCACGTAAAGCCGCCCGTTCAGGATTGGAAAAAGGCGTGGTACTGGTGGAGTTCACGGTCAATGCCCGTGGTGGTGTCGAAAATGTGAAGGTACTCAAAGAGTCCCCGCGCAAACTGGGCTTGGGCAAAGCGGCGCGTAAAGCGGTATCGAAATGGACCTTCAAACCGAAACAGGTCGATGGCAAACCCGTTAGCGCACGTCTTTCACAAGAAATTGAGTTCTCGGTAAACTAGGAGTCAACAATGAAGAAATATTATCAACATTTGCTGGCTTCTTTCATCTTGCTATCCGGTGCCCTCGCGGCGCCGGCACTGGCCAGCACCCCAGAACTGAGTGATCGTACCTTCCGTACCGTCAACAAAGTGCAAGAGTTGATTGCCAAAGAACGCTACAGTGATGCCATCGCAAGACTGAACAAAGCGATCAATAGCTCAGGCAAGAAAGAGTATGATCGTGCTGTTTTACTGCAACAGATGGGCTTTTTATATTCACTGCAAGATAATTACCCAAAAGCGGCGGAGTATTTCACGAAGTCGCTAAAAACCAATGCCCTGCCGGTGCCCGTGGCCCAGCAGGTGCGCTACAGCCTTGCGCAGTTGTTATTGGCAGAAGGCAACTTCAAGCAGTCCGTAAAAACCATGAAGCAGTGGTTTGAGGTGGCAAAAACCACCGATGAAAAACCACAGGCCCATGCGTATATCACACTCGCCAGTGCGTATGTACAGCTCGAAGATTACCGTAACGCCATTGCCCCGACGAAAAAGGCCATTGCCATGAGCAAGAAGCCGAGTGAGTCGTGGTATGTGCTGCTGATGGCCGCTCACTATGAGCTTAAGCAGTTCAAAAGTGTCGCGGGGGTACTTAAAACCCTGACCACCAAGTATCCGAAGAAAAAGCAGTATTGGATGCAGTTGTCAGGGATTTACATGGAATTAAATCAGGAGAAAAACTCACTGGCTACGCTAGAGCTTGCCCATAAATTTGGCCTGCTTAGCGAGGAGAAAGAGTTACTTCGCTTGACCAACTTCCAAGCCTATTTGGGGATCCCGTATCGTGCGGCCAAAACGCTAGAAGATGAAATGGGGAAAGGCACCATTGCCCGTACCGCGAAAAACCAAGATAAATTGGGTAACTACTGGCAACAAGCCAAAGCGCTCGACGATGCCATTATTGCGTATCGTAAAGCCTATGACATGAAGCCAACGGTAAAAACGCAGATGAAGATTGCCCGTCTGATGATTCAAGACAAGCAATACAAATCAGCCACACAATTTACCTTGAAAGCGGCACCCGATGCGAAAGGGGATGACAAAGCGGAATTAGCCTACCTACGTGGCATGGCCTATTTCGAGTTGGAACAACCGACTAACGCACTGAAAGCGATGAAAACGGCGGCACAATCAAAAGAAATGCAAGCGATCGCCGGTCCTTGGATCAACTTCTTACAAGACCAAAGCTAAACCGGTTATCGGTTCATCCTCGGTCAATGCCCCAGCCAGCGCCACTTATACATTGCGCGCTGGGGCTCTCAACACATTATTGAATCTCTGTGTGAGTCAGTCACACTGTTTTGGGAAGCATACGCTTCCCTTTTTTTATGCGTGAATGTCCTGACTTTCTTCAGCATGACGCCCTCTCAATATCACCCCGTCACCTCTTCGCCTCATTATGCAGTTTACGGCTTATTGCTCGGCTTCGCGGCGTACACTGGCGATCACTTCCGGGTGGTCATCGGTATCCATCATCTCAGTGGCGCCTGAATGGACAGGCTGCGTGTCTGCTAATTGGATTGCTTGACGCTGTGTCATGTCCTCTAAGGTCGACACATTCGCTTGCGTCACCGTTGAAGCAATCTGCCCCTCTAATTCAGCCGTGATCGTGCTTATCGCTTCAACCTTTTGCATCTGCATTTGTGTATCCAAATCATGTTGCCACCCCCTATCGGCTTGGGCATGCACAGGCGCACTCAATACCATTGCCATCCATACACCCACCACTGTACCCACAATTGTCTTACTCATCGCTCGCTCCTGTACGCTGCTTATCACCTGCTTATCCCCCTACTGCCTGTCATGGTGGGCAGGTATGCCTAGTTACCTTGCAGACTAACTATTGCAGTATACGTGCCAGAAAATATACCCTATAAGATCATGCGCTTACCTGTTCTGGCCTCTTTGCAATATAAGAAGGGTGGCAAAATTGTTCGCATTTTGGCTAAATTCGCCAACACGCCGTCGCTCTCTGCGCTGTCAAACCGCAGGCATAAAAAAGCCGCCTAAATAGGCGGCCTCATCGCATTCATTCAATGCTGAGTATTATTGATGGGCGTTACTGATGGTCATGACGAATGAACGTTACGCAGAACGTGCTGCCAACCATGCAGGGACATCCGCGACGCTATTTAGCACCACATCCGCCAACGCTTCGCCAGCGTCTGTCACCGGCTTACCCGTACGCACCAAAATTTTCGTGCCTACCTCTGCCGCTGCGGCCGCTGTCATGTCATCGGTTTTATCACCGATCATCACCGAGTTGGCCATGTCGATCTTCAGGAAATCACCAGCAGACTTAAACATACCCGCTTTAGGTTTACGGCAGTCACAGTCTTGCAGGTAATCACCCTGCCCTTCGGTTGGGTGGTGTGGGCAGTAATAGATACCGTCAAACTCCACGCCGTTATCGACAAAGTTCCAATCCATCCACTCGGTCAGGGTTAGAAATTCATCTTCCGTGTACATGCCACGCGCAATGCCAGCTTGGTTCGTCACAAGCACCAGTAGGTAGCCCATGTCTTTAAGCTTTTTACAGGCGTCAAACACCCCATCGATGTATTCAAAATCATCAACGGTATGTACATAACCGTGATCCACGTTGATCACGCCATCACGATCGATAAAAACTGCTGGTTTGGACAAGGTCAGCCCTCTGATTTACTGTCTCTATGTGAGGTCAAATTATGGCACGCCTCAGGTTCGGATTCACCTGTTTCTCTCTGCCACCCCACAATATCACCCTAAAGCGCCGTTCAGGCGAGGCGTTCTGACAGGGACAACAGACCATGTTTCAGGGCCGCTCTCAGGGCAAAACAGCGGCAGAGCCATTTAGACGTCCAGACGTAAAAATATCTATTGACTTCACATATGTTAACCCATAGCATCAAACCCATAGATGTGGTTAACACTCCGTGAACACACAATATAAAAATAACGAAAAATTGCAAGACAACACAACAATATACCGGTAGCGACCAATGAAGGGTCGGCTGATCATCAACACGGTATAGGATGCAGGAATGACGATGATTGAAATAAACCGAGTCAATAAAATCTTCTATCAGGGCACCAAAGCGATTCATGCCTTGCGAGATATCAACCTGACCATCCCTCAAGGCACTATCTTTGGGGTGATTGGTTCATCAGGTGCAGGCAAAAGTACCCTGATCCGCTGCGTAAACCTGCTTGAACGTCCTACGGATGGCCAAGTCATTGTCGATGGCACCGACTTAACCCAGCTTAATGGTAAAGCCTTATCTCAAGCACGACGTAAGATCGGGATGATCTTCCAACATTTTAACCTCCTCTCTTCCCGAACCGTGTTTGACAATGTTGCGTTGCCTTTAGAGCTTGCTGGCACAGATAAAAGCGCGATCAATACCAAAGTCACCGAATTACTGACACTGGTCGGCCTGGCAGAAAAGCACGATACCTATCCGGCCAATTTAAGTGGCGGACAAAAACAACGCGTGGCGATTGCCCGTGCGTTAGCCTCTGATCCTAAAGTGCTGTTATGCGATGAAGCCACCAGCGCCTTGGATCCGGCTACGACCCATTCCATTCTGACGTTGTTAAAAGAAATTAACCGTCAGCTTAACCTCACCATTTTGCTCATCACTCACGAAATGGATGTGGTGAAAAACATTTGCTCGGAAGTTGCGATCATTGGTGATGGCGAGCTCGTCGAAAAAGGCCCGGTCGGTGACATTTTTGCCCACCCAAAAACCGCGCTGGCACGGGAGTTCATTCGCTCGACGCTGGATCTGTCGATCCCCGAAGATTACCGCCAACGCATGGTGGCTGAGCGCCAACCCCTGACTTACCCGCTGGTGCGTTTAGAGTTCACCGGGGCGTCGGTGGATGCGCCGTTAATCTCGCAAGTTGCCCGCGAGTTTGATATCGACATCAGTATCTTAAGCTCTGATATGGATTATGCCGGTGGCGTAAAATTTGGATTGATGCTGGCCGAACTGCTCGGTACGGAGCACGCGGCTGAGCAAGCCATTGCCTTCCTGCGTGATCACAAAGTCAACGTGGAGGTATTAGGGTATGTCGCTTGAGTCATTGAGTACATGGTGGGCGGAAAACGAACGCCTGATCCAATTGTTGATGGATGCATTAGGACAAACGCTGGTGATGGTACTGGCATCCGGTTTAATCGGCTTTCTGATCGGCATCCCGGTCGGGGTCGCTCTGCATCTGACCAAAGATAACGGCTTGCTAGCCAACCGCAACGTGAACCGTATCCTGAGCGTGATCACCAATATCGGGCGATCTATTCCGTTCATTATTCTGTTGGTGGCAATTATCCCGTTTACCCGCTTTGTGGTGGGCAGCTCCATCGGTACGGCGGCGGCCATTGTACCGCTGACCGTTGGCGCCATTCCGTTTATCGCCCGTCTGGTTGAAGGGGCGCTATTGGAAGTTCCTAATGGTTTGGTGGAAGCGGCACAAGCGATGGGCGCAACACCCACCCAAATCATCAGCAAAGTGCTACTACCAGAAGCCTTGCCGGGCATTGTGAATGCCGTGACGATCACCTTGGTGACCTTGGTCAGCTATTCCGCCATGGCAGGGACAGTCGGTGGTGGCGGCCTTGGGGATGTTGGTATCCGCTATGGCTACCAACGCTTTGATGGCACCGTCATGTTGATCACGGTTGTCATGCTGATCATCTTGGTGCAAGCGATTCAATCAGCCGGGGATTATTGGGTCAAACGCCTGGATCACCGCTAACCACAACACATCGTCAGCCCCATTCGGTATCGCGGCAGGATCGCCGCGAACCCAATACACGATTGCAAACACAACACACTTATAACATCTAGTATTACGGAAAACCCCAGTTTAAGGAGAAGTATCATGGCGTTTAATTTAAAGAATTTGGTTGTCGTAGCAGGCCTCGCCTCAGCCCTTGCCCTCACCGGTTGTGGCGAGAAAGAAGCGACCGTAGACAATAACAAAGTGAAGATTGGGGTTATGGCTGGCGCAGAAGAGCAAGTCGCTGAAATCGCCGCCAAGGAAGCCAAGGACAAATACGGCTTAGACGTGGAGTTAGTGTCGTTCACTGACTATGTCTCACCGAATGCAGCACTGGAAGAAGGCTCGATTGATGCCAATGCGTTCCAACACAAACCGTATTTGGATCAACAGATCAAAGATCGCGGTTACAAGTTTGCCGTTGCCGGTAACACCTTTGTGTACCCGATTGCTGCTTACTCAAGCAAAATCAAAAATATTGATGAGCTAAAAGCCGGCGATCAAATTGCAGTACCGAACGATCCAACGAACCTTGGCCGCTCATTGCTACTGCTTCAGCAAAAAGGCTTACTGAAGCTAAAAGACGGTGCTGGCCTAACGGCGACAGTACTGGATATCGTAGAAAATCCAAAAGATCTGAAGATTGTGGAACTGGAAGCCGCGCAGCTGCCACGTTCATTGGATGATGTACAACTTGCAATCATCAACAATACCTACGCCAGCAGCATCAACCTGACGCCAGAGCGTGACGGTATCTTCGTTGAAGACAAAGAATCCCCGTACGTGAACCTGATTGTGGCCCGTGAAGACAACGTGAATGCGCAGAACGTACAGACTTTCATTAAGGCGTACCAGTCTGATGCGGTCTACAACGCGGCACAAGAAATCTTCCAAGGTGGTGTAGTGAAAGGCTGGTAACCCTCCTCGCCCATCTCTCATCAAATCCACGTAACGTAAAAAAGCTGGCACTTGCCAGCTTTTTTATACCTTCTCTTTGTGCCCAAAGCACGCACACCTTGTCTCGATTCAGCACACCTTATTTCTGCACCGCTTTAAAGCGCGGATTCGACTTGCAAATCACGTACAAACGGCCACGGCGTTTCACGATTTGGCAGTCACGGTGACGCTGCTTCGCACTTTTTAACGAACTCACGACTTTCATTCTTTCTCTCCTGATTCACGGCCAAACTGGCCAAAACGACGAGTGAAGTTAGCCATACGACCTTCACTGCGTACCACACGCTGTTTACCGGTGTAGAAAGGGTGCGAGGCCGATGACACATCCAAGGTGAAATACGGATAGGTCTGCCCGTCTTCCCATACAATGGTACGGTCGGTGTCTAATGTCGACCCCACCACAAAGTATTGATCCACACTGGTGTCATGAAACACCACTTTACGATAATGCGGATGAATGCCAGCTTTCATATCGCTCTCCTCTCTCTCTGATTATGGGGATCATCGTCCATGCATGTCTTCATCACGATGAACGCTTACCTTGCGTTATGTTATAACATATCATTTGATAGCTATTCTCAATAAAGATCAAGCACTATTTTTATGCTAAGGTCAGCGCAACACTGTTTAGGGTCCACAACCATGCCATACCAGATTGAACCGATTGGGGTGATCCGCTCCCCGTACAAAGAAAAATTTGCCGTGCCCCGCCAGCCGGGTCTAGTCCCGAGTGCGCGATCTGAAATCGTGTTGCAAGGCGATGCCAACGCCCTTGAAGCCGTACGGGGCATCGAACAATTCAGCCACTTATGGCTGCTGTTTTTGTTTGATCAGAATTTGGATGCAGGTTGGCGACCAACGGTGCGTCCACCGCGTTTAGGCGGTAATGAGCGCATTGGTGTGTTTGCCAGTCGTGCCACGTTCCGTCCCAACGGCATTGGGATGTCTGCGGTAGAATTAATCGGCGTACGCCAGCAAGACGGCAATGTCATTATTGAACTGGGTGGGGTGGATTTGGTCGATGGCACCCCAATTGTCGATATCAAGCCTTACATCCCTTATTCTGACAGTTTACCCCACGCACAAGGCGGCTTTGCCAGTGACGAACCGGACACCTTACCCGTGCAGTTCAGTGAACACGCTGAATCACAATTGACGGGTAAACACATGGCACGTCAGCGGGCGGTGATCGAAGAAGTGTTAGCCCAAGATCCGCGTCCTGCGTACAAAAAAGGCAAAGTCGATAACAAGGAATATGCCGTCCACCTGTTCGACTACAATGTCCGCTTCACCATCAGTGATGCAGGGGTGACGGTTTTGGCCCTGCGCTAATCGCACAAATATCTGCCAGCGCCAGTCTGATCCCTTTGGCGAAAGGGGATTTGGCTGGTAAACTGTATCGTTAACGCCTCAGTGGCGGTGGGTTAATCCCAATCCCCCTTATTTACCTATCAACAAACGGATACCATCAATGCGTACCAGTAAATATCTTCTTTCTACCCTGAAGGAGACTCCAAACGACGCAGAAGTAGTGAGCCACCAGCTCATGCTACGTGCAGGTATGATCCGTAAGCTGGCTTCAGGTCTATACACCTGGCTACCTACAGGTCTGCGTGTTCTGCGTAAAGTCGAAAACATCGTTCGCCAAGAAATCGACAATGCCGGTGCAATCGAAACCTTGATGCCCGTTGTTCAGCCGTTTGAACTATGGGAAGAGACAGGCCGTTCTGAAAAGATGGGCCCTGAGCTACTTCGCTTTACTGACCGCCATGTTCGTCCGTTTGTACTCAGCCCAACAGCTGAAGAAGTGATCACTAGCCTTGTGCGTAACGAAGTGAGCTCTTACAAGCAACTGCCGATGAACCTGTACCAAATTCAGACGAAATTCCGTGATGAGCGTCGTCCACGTTTCGGCGTAATGCGTGCACGTGAATTCTGCATGATGGATGCGTACAGCTTTGATATCGATAAAGCCGGTCTAGAGAAATCTTACCAAGCGATGCACGATGCTTACTGTAAAGCGTTCGATCGCATGGGCCTAGAATACCGTCCAGTACTGGCGGATTCGGGTGCTATCGGTGGTAACGGCTCACAAGAGTTCCACGTACTGGCTGAAAGCGGCGAAGATTTGATCGCATTCTCTACAGAATCTGATTACGCAGCGAACATCGAAAAAGCAGAAGCAATCGCCCCTGCGGTTGAGCGTGCAGCGCCAACGCAAGAGATGACACTGGTTGACACACCAAACGCGAAAACTATCGCGGAATTGGTTGAACAACACGGTCTGCCAATCGAGAAAACCGTTAAGACACTGTTCGTTAAAGCGTCTGATGAGATCGATGCTTCTATCGTTGCACTGATCATCCGTGGTGATCACGAGCTCAACGAAATCAAAGCCGAAAACCTAGCAGAAGTAGCTTCTCCGCTTGAGATGGCGACAGAAGAAGAAATGCAAGCGCTCATCGGTGCGGGTGCAGGTTCTCTTGGCCCTGTGGGTCTTGAGCTACCATTCATCGTTGACCACTCTGTGGCAGTGATGAGCGACTTCAGCGCAGGCGCGAACATCGACGGCAAACACTACTTCGGTATTAACTGGGGTCGTGACGTTGAGCTAGGTACTGTTGCCGATCTGCGTAACGTAGTAGAAGGCGATCCAAGCCCATGTGGTCAAGGTACGCTAATGCTTAAGCGCGGCATCGAAGTTGGCCATATCTTCCAGCTAGGTACCACGTACTCAGAAGCGATGAACTGTAGCGTTCTCGATTCAAACGGTAAGAACTCTATCCTAGAGATGGGTTGTTACGGTATCGGTGTGTCCCGTGTTGTTGCATCAGCTATCGAACAGAACAACGACAAATACGGCATCATCTGGCCTGACGCACTGGCGCCTTTCCAAGTCGCTATCGTACCGATGAACATGCACAAATCTGAGCGCGTTCAAGAAGCCGCAGAGAAGCTATACGCTGACCTGACGGCTATGGGTATCGAAGTGCTATTTGATGACCGTAAAGAACGCCCAGGTGTAATGTTCTCTGATATGGAACTGATCGGTATCCCTCACACTATCGTGATCGGTGACCGCAGCCTAGACAACGGTGAGATGGAATACAAAAACCGTCGCGCTGGCAGCAAAGAAAACGTTGCGGCTGAAGGTATCGTTGAATTCCTTAAGCAAAAAATGGCTTAATTGATTCAATCAGCACATAAAAAGCCTCCCTCGCGGAGGCTTTTTTTATGGGGGCGTTTTCATATATAGTTAACTAAGGACCATCACGCTAGGAGGGCAAATGGCCAGATCGTCACCCAAGATCAGTTTGCTGCTGACCGGTGGTGGAGCACGGGCGGCCTACCAAGTCGGCGTACTGAAAGCCATTGCCGAGTGGTATCCCCGCGTTCACCATAGCCCCTTTGCCATCTACAGCGGTACGTCTGCCGGTGCCATCAATGTCATTGCACTGGCCAGTTATGCGTCTTGTTTCCGCTTAGGCGTCAAAAAACTGGAATGGATCTGGTCGCGTCTGCACAGCCGCCGCATCTTCACCACCACCCCGCTGGGCACAACAAGCTATCTTGCGAAACAAGGTTTTGCCCGCCTGCAAGCCACGCACCACGACAGACCTCCCTTTGGGTTACTCAATAATCGCCCTTTACGCCACCTGCTAAACCAAGTAAACAATTACCCACGATTAGAAAAACAAATCGCCGCGGGCAATTTACACGGCATCTCGATTACTGCCTCCAGCTACAAGAGCGGCCAATCGGTCAGTTTTTTTCAGGGTCATGTCTCTATTCCCGAATGGGATCGCGCGAAATCAAAAGGGCGTCGTTCATTAATTGCCACCGATCACTTACTGGCTTCAGCCGCCATTCCCTTGGTGTTCCCCGCCACTCGATTAGGCCAGAGCTACTATGGCGATGGATCCATTCACCAATTAGCCCCGTTACGGCCCTCACTGAAAATGGGCGCCGATAAAATCCTGATCATCGATCTCATCAATCAACAGGAAAATCAGCCTGATCACCGAAAAGCGCCGGGACTGGCCACGTTGGGTGGACACCTTATGGATACCATTTTCAGTGATACGCTGGCCGCCGATTTAGAAAACTTGACCCGAACCAATACCCTGCTGACCCAGCTTGCTCACACCGCATCCTCGCACAACAGCAACATAGACATGCGCCAAATTGAACATATCCACCTCTCCCCTCGCCATTCCTTTGAACCGCTCGTGCAGCAGTATTACAGCCACCTTCCCCCGATGACCCGCGCCTTAATGCGTCTGATTGGGATCAGCCCAAAAAATGACGCCGCCATTACCAGCTACCTCTTATTTGAACCGGCTTACATTCAAGCCCTGATCCAAATGGGTTATGAGGACACGCTGGAAAAAGAAGCGGAACTTCGCACTTTTTTAAATAAATCAGCAGGCTATTGATATATTTATTTATTATCTATTGAAATGTATTCACAACCCTCTATAGTGACCGCCCTAACATTTTTTTGACGCTAGTATGAAACCGGACATTGCGATCGCGCAAAATACAGCACAAAATAGCAAGCCTCGTACCAAGCCGCTTGGAGCGGATCAGCGCCTGCTTATTTTGCAAAGACTGCAAGGTAAACTCGACCTGCATCTCTTGTTTGAGGTTTTAGCCCGTGAGATCGAAAAGCAAATCGATCTTAACCGCTTAATCTGGGAACAAGATGAAACCGCCACCTTGGTTCGCCGCGGCCCAGCCACGGAGTATCGTCAGGCTTTTTTGCTGCGCTTTAATCAAAATGAATTAGGCAAATTGCAATACCACACCCCTTATCCGCTCGATAAAGACGAAGTGAATCTGCTTCATACCTATCATCGCCTGTTTGCCGGTCCACTGATCAATGCGCTGGAATACCGCCGTGTAAAACAAATGGCATTACGTGACTACTTGTCAGGATTGGGCAATCGCAGTCGTTTTGAGCAAGATCTGCATCATGCGCTGGCCATGAGTGAACGCCGCCAAGTGGGGTTAGCCTTGGCGATGTTTGATCTCGACAACTTCAAGCAAGTGAACGATCGCTTTGGTCACCCAGATGGCGATAAAGTGATCCGCCATTTTTCAACCTTGCTAAAACAAGCGGTTCGCGCATCGGATCGCTGTTACCGTATCGGGGGCGATGAATTTGCCGTCTTACTGCAACCGGCCAGCGACACCTCGGCACAGCATGTGATCAAGCGTATCCAGCGATTGATGCTCACCGACAGCACATTGCAAGCCCTCAATATTGGCTGCTCGTGTGGCTTTACCAACCACCAACCCGGCGACACCACAACAACCTTGGTTGATCGTGCAGACCGCCATCTCTACCAGCACAAACGCACGAAGTGATTTTCCCCTCATCGCTAACCTCTGGTATAGTGATTCCTGTTCTCATACACATCCTCAACACGCGGTACCTGTGCCTTGGGACTGTGATTTCATCAATGCCTTTGACCGGTTTAATAACGGGACAGGCATTAATAAAATCACTGTTTAAGGAAGAAAATCGATGAAAGTTTATGACTGTTGTGAATTGATCCGCATGATGTACGCACAAATTGGAAGTGGTGATCAAGGCTATATCCCTAATGCCATCCATTGCACGATCAAAACCCTGAATGACATCGCAGCCAATGATAACTTGCCACTCGACGTACGTGAGCGCGCGGCTTTCGCTGCCGCTAACCTACTGATGAGCGATCACGAGGACGCCTAATGAACCTAAGCAACTTTGAAAAGATGGATCCGGTGATGCTGATGAGCATCGTTAACATGAAATTGCGTGATGAGTTTACCGAACTCGATAACCTCGTGGCGTTCTATGATATCGACAAAGACGCACTGGTGGCCAAACTGGCCGCAGCAGGATTTGATTACCTGCCAGATGCCAAACAATTTCGTTAATCGCTCGCGTTTTATTTTCCGCTGACCTCACGCACTCAAAGCAGCACAAACAAAAAACGGAAGCCAAGGCTTCCGTTTTTTATTGCACGTTACACTGATAACTTGAGGGCTTAGATGTTAGATACTAGGTATTCGCGATTAGCCTTTGAATACCGGTAATATGTTAGCCATTGCTAGCACATGGAAAGCAGCGGTCAAAACACCAAAAGTGATCACAACATTTATAGTCAGGTTCCCGCCCGGTACCACAAAGCCCGTTTGTTCAGGCTGGCGTTGACGCAAGGTTTTCGCCAAGGTAGCCGGAATAATACACGCCCAAATCGTTGCTGCTGCACCCGCTAAACCAATCGCGGCCACAAAACCAAATGGCGCCACCAATGAGAACAATAATGGCGGAAGGAAAGTGACCACCCACGTTTTAAATCGACCTTCTTTGGTATCTTCAAAGCCAAAGAAATCAGCTAAATAATCAAACACCCCCAGCCCAACACCAATGAAAGAAGACACCACGGCAGCAATAGAGAAAATATTCAGTGCTTGCTTAATGCTGTTAGAGTCAACCCCCGTCGTCAAGGCTGATAACAAGGCATCCACACTGCCACCCGCACTCACTACCGGGCCAAAAGATTCACGCGGTAAGTTGCCGAAAATACAAATCACCCACACCAAATAAAAGGTCAGCGCAATGGCCGTGCCCGCCAAAATCGCTTTTTTCGCTTGCTGCTCGTCCTGATAGTAATCACGCATGGTACTCACAGAATGGTGATAACCAAATGACGTCAACGCCACCGGCAGTAACGCAAGGGCATAGCTGGAATATTGCGGCACTTCCCCTTGGCTTTGGCCAAAGAGTACCGGCACACTGATTTGTGAAGCCAAACCTGAAATCCCCAGTACGAAACTGATGATCATAAATAAAATCAGCACAATGGAGATACGATCGACAGCGCGGGTTGAGTGCAATACAAACGCCGAGCACAACGCCACAAATAAAACCGACGCGGGTTTCGTGCCGATAGAAAGCATGCCTCCAAAAATATCCCCTGCGGTTGAGATGTACGCATACAATAAAATCCCACCGACAAAATACAGTGACAAGTTATTGATAAAATTCACCTTACTGCTAAGAACGTCTTTGGTCACCGTATTGAATGAGGCTTTAAACTCATAATGTTTAAGAGCTTCAAGTAATAACCAGCCCGATAGCGTCATCATGATCATCGTGAAAGAAATGGCAATCACACTCCATAGCGTCCACGCACCCGCACCGGCGCTGGGTAGGCCCAACATGCCTGCACCGACGCAAACACTGGCGATTATACAGGCTCCCCCGAGTGTGGATGGTTTACTCATAATGACTCCTAAATATGATTAATGTATCAGCGTGCTAGTACGATAATATGTTCTGATTATTTAAGCAACTGAAGATTATCTTTTTATTAAAAAAGCCCCTATGCAGTGATTCGTTGTAGGAGAAAATTATGCGCCACATAAAAAAAGGCACAGCGATCACCATCAAGGTGTGATCGCCATGCCTTCCCTATGTCTTTTTATTGCACCAACAGGCACTACTTCAATTGTGAATAGTACGCCGCGAGGTTCGCGATATCCTGATCATTGAGCATACCTGCCATCGGCTGCATCACCTGTGCCATCGCACCAGTGCGCTCTTTGTTCTGGTACGCTTTCAAGGCACTGGTCAAATACTGGGCATTTTGACCTTTCAAATTCGGATAGCTCGGGATCGCGGCAATCCCCTCCGCCCCATGGCATGCCGCACAAATGGCAGATTTGGCTTTTCCTGCGGCAGGATCGCCCGCAGCCATAGCAGGCGCGGCCATGACCGCCGTTAACAGTACACCAGCGAACAGTCTCTTCATTGCATCCTCTTTCTTCTTGTTCATTATCCTAATTTATCGCGCCCTAAGCAGACGTCACCGTTATAGTGTGCCTGTTTTCCCGCCCCCCTGCACGCTTGTCGCTTCTGTGTGCCAAACGATCGCGCAGTCATCCCCCGCAAATGCTGCCACCACAAAGACGCCAGCCACCGCCACCAGTTGTTCGCCATAAAAAATCAGCGGTAAGCGGCGACGCTGCCAACTCGGCACGCCGTATTCCTGATACAGCTTTTTCAATTTCCGCTTACCCGCTCGCCCCACCGGACGCACTTCCAGCCCTGCAGGTGCAGCAAACCGCACCGTGACCGCTTCATCTTTCTCGGGTGCACGCAAGGTCGTATGAGCCGATTGGGGTAACACGTTTGCCCCCGAAATACGTTGCAGCGACAGGGTGCCCAACCCGGTAGGCAGCACACACAGGGTCTCTAACAAACACGGCAACACCACCTGATCGATCGCCGCATGCGGTTGCACCACATACAACCGCTGCTGAAAACGGCGCAAGGTATACTGATGCCAGCACACTTGCGGATTCGCATCGACCTTGGCACCGACCACACTGTCCCACATCTCGGCCAATTGCGCCTGTGAGGGCATCAGCAGATCTTGTTTGGCGAGCCATAATCTGATCAGGGCTTTGCCTTGCCGCTCGCTGCCCAACGACGCTATCGCTAAACTACCATCGGGTTGTATTGCCTGTGCCAATTGCACGGCCAATAACTCTTCCAATAAGCGTTCTTGTTCGCCACACAACGCCGCACTGCGCGCCACCGCTTTGCGGATCCCCGGCCAGCGAGCTGTCAATAATGGGGTAATTTGATGACGCAAGAAATTCCGGTCATAACGCGTATCTTGGTTACTTTCGTCTTCCACCCACGCTAACTGGTGAGCATGGGCATACTGCTCAATCGCTTCTCGGGGGACATCCAGTAACGGACGGCAATGCTGTCCGGCAGCAAAGGCCATCGTCGCGGGCATCGCCGACAGCCCTGCCGGTCCACTGCCGCGCTTCAAGGCCAGCAGAAAAGTCTCTAGCTGATCATCGGCATGTTGCGCCGTCAATAACACGGTATTGGCATCCACATACTTCGCTAATGCCTGATAACGTGCATCACGCGCCAGCTGCTCAATGCTTTGTCGAGGCCCGTCAGGCAGCGTCACGCGCTCCACCACACAGTCGATACCCGCCGCGGTTGCCCATGCCACACATTGCGCTGCCCACGTATCTGCATGGGCGCTCAAACCATGGTGCACATGCACCGCCTGACAGACAACATCAGGATGCGCGTGTTGATAGCGGGCCAGCAAGTGCAACAAGACCCGTGAATCCATGCCCCCGCTGAGGGCCAACACATAACGGGTATCAGGCGTTTGCTGCGTCTGAAGAAAACGGTGCAGGGTGGCATAAAGCATTGAGATCATTCCAAAAACGGTGATAAAGTAAAGTATATCAAAAGGCGGGCATCACCGCGCAGAGTCGAAGAAGCGCAGAAACAAAAAAGGCCAGCCGCTGGCTGACCTCTTTATACGACGGTTGACGCTGACAATCAGCAGTAACCGTAGCTCATCAAACGCTCATAACGACGTGCCAATAGCGCTTCTGTGTCCAGCTGATCTAAATCGGCTAACGTCGCCACAATTTGCTGCTTCAATGACGCTGCGATGACTTCCACATTGCGGTGTGCACCGCCTAATGGCTCTTCCACGATGTTGTCGATCAACGCCAACTCTTTCAAGCGCTCTGCCGTCATACCCATCGCTTCTGCCGCTTGTGGGGCTTTATCCGAATCACGCCACAGGATAGACGCACAGCCTTCTGGTGAAATCACCGAGTACGTAGAGTATTGCAGCATGTTCACGCAATCACCCACGCCAATCGCCAACGCACCGCCTGAGCCGCCTTCACCGACAACATTACAAATCACAGGCACTGTCAGGCCAGCCATGGCTTTCAAGTTTGTTGCAATCGCTTCTGACTGACCGCGTTCTTCTGCGCCCACACCTGGGTAAGCACCCGCGGTGTCAATGAAGGTTATGATTGGCATCTTGAAACGCTCTGCCATTTTCATCAAACGCAGGGCTTTACGGTAACCTTCCGGCTTTGGCATCCCAAAGTTACGCAGTACTTTCTCTTTGGTCTCACGGCCTTTTTGGTGACCAATGATCATCACAGGGCGACCGTCCAAACGAGCAATACCGCCCACTAACGCTTTGTCATCCGCAAACGCACGATCACCCGCCAGTTCATCAAACTCAGTGAAAATGTGTTCGACATAATCAAAGGTATACGGACGCTGTGGATGACGCGCCAGCTGGGCAACCTGCCAAGCGCCAAGATCGTTGAAGATCTTTTTGGTCAGCTCGAGGCTTTTCTTTTCAAGTTGCTCAATTTCTTTATGTAAATCAACCGATTCAGAATCATCACGGCTAGATACATCACGCAATGCTTCAATTTTGGCTTCCAGCTCTGCAATCGGCTGTTCAAACTCAAGGAAGTTCAGGCTCATACCACTTCAATCCTTTTGCTCATCATCATTCATCTATGCAATAACGATGGGCTAACTTAATTAAACTCAAGCTCGACCTGCTTCTCACCCAGTAATATTTTGAGATCTGAGATAAGTTGATCTGCGGGTGTGACACGCCATTCTGTCCCTAAGGTCAATTTGGCACGTGCGTTCGAGCGCTGATAATACACGTAAACAGGTACAGTACCTGCACGGTGCGGTTCCAGCACAGTGCTGAAACGTTCAAAAAACTGTTGATCGATCTGCTCTTCTGTCACGGAAATGGCCAACCCTCGCAGGTGCTTTTCTCGTGCATCAGAGATGTCGAGTACTTCTCTGGCTGACATTTTAAGGCCACCATTGAAATCATCAAAGCTGACCTGTCCAGAAACGACCACTATTCTATCTTTTTCAAGCAGATCCAGATAGCGATCAAGCGCCTCAGAATACAGCATAACCTCCATTCGACCAGAACGATCATCCAGGGTCAACAGGCCAATGCGTGTTCCGCGCTTGGTGGTCATCACACGGGCAGCAATGACCAAGCCCGCCACACTCACCACTTTGTCGCGTCCGGTCGGATGTGCATCCTTCAAACGCCACGTCGTGTAGTGCTTCAACTCCGACACATAGGCGTTGATCGGGTGACCGGTAAGGTACAACCCTAGCGTCTCTCTCTCCCCTTCTAACCAGACTTTTTCCGGCCATTCTGGGATGTTAGCGTAAGCATGCTCCACTTCTTCCGGTGCTGCTGTCAGGACACCGAACATGTCAGCCTGACCAAACGCTTCCGCTTGGTGATGCTGGCTGGCGGCGCGAATCGCATCGTCCAACGTGGCCATCATAGCGGCACGGTTGGGTCCCAATCGGTCCATCGCACCGGATTTAATCAATTTTTCCAATACGCGCTTGTTGACCTTTTTCGTGTCAATACGCGCACAAAAATCAAACAGGTCTTTAAAGTAGCCACCTTTTTCACGCGCGGCGATGATGTTTTCAATCGGGCCTTCACCCACCCCTTTCACCGCCCCGATACCGTACACAATGGCGCCATTGTCATCCACGTTAAAGCGGTACAGGCCCTTGTTCACATCCGGCGGCAGCAAGGCGATCTTCATGCGCAAGCATTCGTCCACCAAGCCAATGATCTTGTCGGTGTTATCCATATCGGCGGTCATTACCGCTGCCATGAATTCTGCCGGATAGTGGGCTTTCAGCCACAACGTTTGGTAAGACACCAAGGCATACGCGGCGGAGTGGGATTTGTTGAAACCGTAGCCGGCAAACTTTTCCACCAAGTCGAAGATTTTCATCGCCAACTCGCCATCAACGCCATTGTCCATCGCGCCTTGCTCAAAGGTCTCGCGCTGCTTGGCCATTTCTTCCGGTTTTTTCTTACCCATTGCACGACGCAACATGTCGGCACCACCCAAGGTGTAGCCTGACAGTACCTGTGCGATCTGCATAACCTGTTCCTGATACAGGATAATGCCGTACGTGGGATCCAGAATTTCTTTTAACGACTCATGCTGCCACGTCGCATCCGGGTAAGAGATCTCTTCACGACCGTGCTTACGGTCGATAAAGTTATCTACCATGCCCGATTGCAACGGCCCCGGACGGAACAAGGCCACCAGTGCGATCATGTCTTCAAAACAGTCGGGCTGAAGACGTTTGATCAAATCTTTCATGCCGCGGGATTCGAGCTGGAATACCGCCGTCGATTCTGAACGTTGCAACATGGCAAAGGACTTCGCATCCGCCATCGGGATAGCCGCGATATTGACGGGCTCTTTCCCTTCGGCTTCTCGGCGGGGGTTGATCATCCCCAATGCCCAGTCGATGATCGTCAGGGTACGCAGACCCAAGAAGTCGAACTTCACCAGACCGGCCGTTTCCACGTCGTTCTTATCGAACTGAGTGACCGGGTTGCCCCCTTCGGCGTCACAATACAGCGGCGCAAAGTCCGTGATGGTGGTCGGTGAGATCACCACGCCCCCGGCGTGTTTACCGGCGTTTCGCGTGACCCCTTCCAAGATCCGACACATGTCGATCAGATCTTTGACTTCTTCATCCGAATCATACATCTGCGGCAATTGCGGTTCAGCCTCAAACGCTTTCGCCAACGTCATACCGGGTTCTGCTGGGATCAGTTTGGACAGACGGTCAACAAACCCGTACGGATGCCCGAGCACACGACCCACATCGCGAATAACGGCTTTGGCGGCCATCGTACCAAAGGTGATGATCTGCGATACCGCATCACGGCCGTACATTTCAGCCACGTGATCAATCACCTGATCACGCTTATCCATACAGAAGTCGATATCGAAATCGGGCATGGAAACACGTTCTGGGTTCAAGAAACGTTCGAACAGGAGGTCAAATTCAAGCGGATCCAGATCGGTGATATCCAGCGCATACGCCACCAATGAACCGGCACCTGACCCTCGACCCGGCCCGACCGGCACACCGTTGTCTTTCGACCACTGGATAAACTCCATAACGATCAAGAAGTAACCTGGGAAACCCATTTGGTTGATCACTTTCAATTCGATCGCTAAGCGTTCATCGTATTCGGGACGACGCTCAGCCCGCACAGCCTCATCGGGGAACAAAAATGCCAAACGGCGTTCAAGGCCCTCTTCCGACACTTTGACCAAAAAGTCTTCAATACTCATGTCGCCGGTTGGGAAGTTCGGCAGGAAGTATTCGCCTAAGCGGACCGTGACATTACAGCGTTTGGCGATTTCGACACTGTTTTCCAGCGCTTCAGGGATATCTGCAAATAACGCACACATTTCTTCTTCGGTGCGCAAGTATTGCTGGTTACTGTAGAGTTTCGGGCGGTTGGGATCGACCAGTGTGTAGCCATCGTGAATCGAGACACGAATCTCATGTGCGTCAAATTGATCGGCCGTCAAAAAACGTACGTCGTTGGTCGCGACAACGGGCAGATCGGCTTGCTCGGCTAAGGCGACAGCAAAGTGTAAATAAGCGTCTTCATCGGGACGCCCCGTGCGCACCAGCTCCAGATAATACGCATCCGGGAAGTAGGTTTGATAAAACGCCACGCATTTATCAACCAGTTGCTGGTTACCTTTCAATAGCGCTTTACCCACGTCGCCGCTTTTGCCGCCAGAGAGTAAGATCAGGCCTTTGGCATGCTCCACCAGCCACGCTTTGTCCATCACCGGCATATGCTGCACATGGCCACGCTGATAGGCTTTGGAGATCAGCATGGTCAGGTTCTGGTAACCTTCATTGTCGGCGGCCAGTACGGTCAAATCCCACAACTCGTCGCCCATCTCTTCTGACATGACTTTGAAGTCAGCACCGATGATCGGCTTCAAACCTGCCCCGTGGGCAGAATAGTAGAATTTCACCAAACCACACAGGTTGGTAAAGTCGGTCAATGCCATCGCAGGCATGCCCATGCCAGCCACGGTTTTAACCAGCGGCCCAACTTTGGACAAGCCATCGACCATTGAAAAGTCACTGTGGACACGAAGATGAATAAAGCGAGGATCAGCCATGACTAACCAATATTATGTGTGGGTAAAACAAAGAAGGTGATTATAGCCCAAAGCGCTCACGCTGTTGACTCTAATCACCTTGATAGGGCATTTGCTGTGCGACAAATTTTACATCGCTGTCTTTTCAGTCGCTTATGCCAAGCCGTTTATGTTCAGCGACTCAATCCAAACCGAGAATACGCTTCACTGGCTTAAAGCTCTTACGGTGCTGCTCAATGGCACCGTGGGCTTCCAAGGCGTCAAAGTGCGCTTTAGTCGGATACCCTTTGTGCTTGGCAAAGCCATACTGCGGGTACTGTGCATCCAACACTTCCATTTCACGGTCACGGGTGACTTTCGCTAAAATGGACGCCGCACTGATCTCGGCCACGCGCAAGTCGCCTTTCACCACAGCTTGCGCTGCCATCGGTAAAACAGGGACTTTGTTGCCATCAACCAATACAAAATCAGGCTGAACGGGCAAGCCGGCAACCGCACGCTGCATCGCGACCATGGTCGCTTGCAGAATATTGAGCTCATCAATTTCTTCCGGCTCGCAACGGCCTGATGACCACGCTAACGCTTTTTCTTTGATTTCATCAAACAGCAGGTTGCGTTTTTTCTCGCTGAGTTTTTTCGAATCCGTCAGCCCTTCAATCGGGTTATTCGGATCCAAAATGACCGCAGCGGTCACAACCGCGCCCACTAACGGGCCACGGCCGACTTCATCCACGCCTGCAATGCAGGACGCAATGGGGTATTCAAACGGGGGAAATTCTGTTGCCATCATCTTTATCTACTTACAGATTGAGGGAATGACGGCCAACGTTGGCCGTCACTGATCGATCACTTATTGATGAGCGCTAGCACGGCGTGTGCGGCTTTCTTATCAGCATCGCATTTGATCAGCTGATGCAAACGGGTGAACTCGGCCAGCAAGGCTGCGTTCTCTGCTTGGTACTCTGGCGACAAGAAGCGGTTCACTTCACGCGCAAGATTCTCAGGGGTGCAGTCTTCTTGCAGCAGCTCCGGCACCAACTCTCGATCCGCCAGAATGTTCGCCAGCGACACATACTTGGTTTTAAGCAGACGCTTGGCCAGCCACGCGGTCAGCGGTTTCACTTTATAGCCCACCACCATCGGACGCTTCACCAGCATGCATTCCAGTGCGACCGTACCGGATGCCAACAAGACGGCATCAGAAGCGATCATCACATTGCGTGCGGTGTCGTCCACCAGCACAAAATCCAGCTCAGGGGCGGTGGCTTGCCATGCTTGTTCAAACTGGGCACGGCGTTTTTGATTGACCAGTGCCACCACAAAACCCAAATCCGGGTGCTGCTGTTTCAGCAAGCGACAGGTTTCAATGAACGGCGGGGCTAATAGTTCCATTTCCCCCCCGCGGCTGCCTGGCAACACGGCCAACCAACGGCGGTCGCTCTCCAGCCCTAACAACTGCTGGGCTGCTCGTTGATCCGTTTCCAGCGGAATGCTATCGGCCATGGTGTGGCCAATAAACTCACACGGCACATTGAATTTGTCGTAGAAGGCTTTTTCAAACGGCAAAAAGGCCAGCACCAAATTGGTGGCTGCGGCAATACCGTGAATGCGATTTTGACGCCACGCCCACACGGAGGGGCTGACATAATGAACGGTTTTGATCCCGGCATCTTTCAGGTTACGCTCAAGACGCAAATTGAAATCCGGTGCATCAATGCCCACAAACACATCTGGCGGGTTATCGGTGAAGAATTTGACCAGCTCGGCTTTGACTTTGAACAGGCGAGGCAAACGGCCAAGGACTTCAACAATCCCCATCACCGCCAGCTCTTCCATGTCAAACAAGGTCTCGCAACCTTCTGCCTGCATACGCGGCCCGGCAATGCCGACAAACTCCGCATCCGGATACTGCGCGCGCACGGCTTGCATAAAACCGGCACCTAAAATATCGCCGGAGATTTCCCCGGCGACAATTCCTATACGAAGTGGCTTCGTCATATTAACGAATGATTCCGCGTTCTGAATTATTGATAGCATCCAGGAAGTGACCGACCGATGGCCAGTCTTCGGCCATCTCAGCCAAAATAGGCTTCACTTCAGCCAGTGTTTTACCTGAGCGGTACAGTTCTTTGTACGCACGGCGCAGGGCGTGCAGTTCAGGCTTTTCAAAACCATTACGCTGCAAACCGACCAAGTTCAGGCCAAACGGCGATGCGTGGTTGCCTTGTGCAAGCACGTAAGGCGGCACATCTTGCACCACGGCAGAACACCCACCGATGTAGCTGTATGCCCCCACCGAACAGAACGGGTGGATGGCAGACAGGGCCATTACGCCCGCGTAATCGCCCACGCTCACATGGCCACCCAGAATCGAGTTATTACCAATGTGGGTGTGGTTGCCGATCACAACGTCGTGCGCCACGTGTGCATTCACACACAATAGGTTGTCGTTACCGACAATGGTCACGCCTTTGTCTTGTACGGTACCACGATGGATCTGAACGCTTTCACGGATCACATTACGATCGCCGATTTCAAGGCGGGTCGGCTCACCGTTGTATTTCTTGTCCTGACACTCTTCACCAAGAATGGCATACGGGAACACGCGGTTATCATTGCCCATGGTCATCGGGCCCTTCATCACCACGTGGGACATGATTTCGTTACCGTCACCGATCACCACATCTTTGGCGATATAGGTAAACGGTCCCACGGTGGTGTTGGCACCAATCACCACACCTTCTTCAATCACCGCAGAAGGATGAATTTGCGCAGTTTCGTGGATCATTAGAATTCTCGTCTTGCACATTTTAGCTCAGCAGAACACACCACTTGGTCGTCCACTTTTGCTACACCGTTGAACAACGCAATGCCACGGCGCTCTTTTAGAAATTCAACTTCAATGATCATCTGATCACCCGGCACAACCGGCTTACGGAACTTCGCGTTGTCGATGCTGGCGAAGTAGTAAAGCTCGTTTTCTGCTGGCGCACCAAAGGTTTTAAAGGCCAACAGACCGGTCGCCTGTGCCATTGCTTCAAGGATCATCACGCCAGGGAATACCGGCATTTTCGGGAAGTGACCCGTAAATTGCGGTTCGTTGACCGATACGTTTTTAATCGCTGTCAGGGTTTTACCTTCTTCATAATGCGTCACGCGATCAATCATAAGGAACGGATAGCGGTGCGGAAGAAGCTCTTGAATTTCTGTGATATTCAGCGTTTTATTTTCGCTAGTCAAAACTGAATTCCTGTCTAGTCAAATAGGAGAAATGCGTGTGTTATGGACACGCAAAGCGGCCACCCTAACGGGGCCGATTGCCACTTAAAGGCGCGATTATTCGCCTTTTTTGGTCAATTGTTTTTCAACGGCTTTGAGACGTTTGTTCATCTCATCAATCTTCATCACGCGGGTCGCGGTTTTACGCCACTCACGGTTTGGCTGCAAGGGAATGCCAGAAGAGAACATGCCTTTTTCTTCAATACTGCGCATCACCATACCCATACCGGTAATGGTCACGCCATCGGCGATTTCAATGTGGCCGTTAAGCACAGACGCACCGCCAATAATGCAGTATTTACCGATTTTAGTACTGCCAGCAACAATTGTACCACCCGCCATCGCCGTACCATATCCGATCTGCACGTTGTGGGCGATCTGCATTTGGTTATCGATGATCACGTTATCATCAATGATGGTGTCGTCCAGCGCACCACGGTCAATGGTGGTACACGCGCCAATTTCCACGCGGTTACCGATGCGTACGGTACCTAACTGTGGAATTTTCACCCACTCGCCTTTCTCGTTGGCATAACCGAAACCATCTGCACCAATAACAGTGCTCGACTGAACCAAACAGTGATCGCCAAGTACCACGTTGTGGTAAATCGTGACGTTCGCCCACAGCTTGGTGTTCACGCCAATCTCTGCGTTTTTACCGATGAAACAACCCGCGCCAATTTGTACGTTGTCGCCCAGACGCACACCCGCTTCAATCACGGCATTGTGGCCAATTGACACATTCTGACCCAACACAGCGGTGGGATCGATAAACGCAGACGGTGCAATATCACTGGCCGCTGCAGGCGTGCTATCCAGCAGCTGTGCCACGCGTGCGTAGCACACGTAAGGGTCATTCACGATCAACGCATTACCGGCGAAGTATTCTGCATCGCCCGCGCGTAGCATCACCGCAGAGGCTTTACATTCTGCCAGCATCTTGCGGTACTTACTGTCGGATAGGAAGGTGATTTGTCCTTCGCCCGCTTTCGCCATGCCAGCTAAAGAGTGGACTTCCACAGCGCCTTCACCACGAAGCTCTGCACCCAATTTTTCTGCCAGTTCAGCAAGCGTTATAGCAACCATTATTAACCTTTTTATCTATTCTTCTGTTGGTGCGAGTTATTGTCTACCCATTGTCTACCAACCGGTAATGGTATCCAGCGTCACCAGAATCGCATTCCGCTTGGTAAGACCAGTCAAATTAACCAGACACCCATATAAAACAAGCCGAAAGACGGGAGTTTACCAAAGTTCACCCCCTTCTTTCGACTTCTGTTTTGTGTTTATGTGTGAGAAAGGCGAGGCCTTACTTCACAGCAGAAATCACTTTTGACGATAGATCATCTTTTGGATTGGCGTACAACACCGCGTTCGCGTCAACCACCAGATCATAACCTTCGCGCTTTGATACATCCTGAATCGCAGTACGGATTTTCTTCACCAGTTTCTGCTCTTCTTCTGCACCACGGCGACGTTGATCTTCCTGCAGGGCTTTTGCTTTAAGTTTATAGTCAGATTCTAATGCTGCCATTTCACGCTGCAGCTTGGTGCGATCGCTCGCGCTCATTAGCTCGCCGTCACGCTTCATCTTGTCAACTTTGGTTTTCATGCGGCCTTCAATGCCACGCAATTCATCGATGCGGTCTTTAAACTCCTTACGCAGTTTTTCTGCCACATTGTAACGCTGTGCCAATTGCTGCATCGCTTGGCCCGTTGCAACATAACCGACTTTTTGCGCTGCTTCCGCTGCTTGAGCGTAGATTGATGAAGTCAAAATCACTAGGCCAAGACCAGCCGCTTTAATCCACTGTTTCAAAGGTATCTCCTTAAATTTTTTAGAATGTTCGACCGATAGTGAAGGTAAAGAACTCTTCATCATCGCCTTCGTATTTCTTGATCGGTTTCGCTACCGAGAACACCAAAGGCCCCATCGGTGACATCCACTGTAACGCGGCACCATAAGACGCTCGAATCAAAGACGGATCAGAATAGTCATGAAGGTATTTACCTTCAGATTCACTCAAGTCGTATTCTGTATCCCACACCGTACCGGCATCCACAAAGAAACTGGTACGAATTTGGTTACGGATTTCTTCCGATGCAAATGGCGTTGGAACAATCAATTCCATACTGGCCAATGCCACGGCGTTACCGCCGGCTGCATCGTCGGTTCCGATCAATTCTGGGTTATTACCACCGTTGGTGTAGTCCAGGTAAACCGCTTTTGGACCGACCGTGTTAGAACGGAAACCACGCAAGGTAGAGAAACCACCCGCATAGTAGTTCTCGTAGAACGGTAGCAACTGATCGCTGCCGTTATCGGTGGTGCCATAACCGTTCCCGTAACCTAAACGGCCACGGAGCAATAAGGTGTAGTCATGCTTCTCGGTGATCGGGAAGTACTGACGCACATCGTACTGCGCTTTGAAGAACTGGGCATCCGACCCCGGGATCGTCATACGGAATGACGCACGTTGGTGGTTACCGGCGGTTGGGAAGTAGCCACGGTTCAGGTTATTACGGGTCCAAGAAATCGACCAGTTTAAGTCATCCAGTTCAATCGCGTTATCACCACGGTTAAAGCCGTGGATCGCTTTGAATTTTTCGATCTGGTAATACTCTTGCGTATTCGAGATCTTGTTGTGGTCGTAACCCAAACCGAATTCAAAGAAGTTCAGTTCATCAAACGGGAAACCCCACGTTAGACTGGCACCATAGCTTTGGTTGGTGTAGTCCGAGATATTCGCATCAGAGGCTTCAAACTCGTTGTAGTACACCTTACCGCCCAGACTGATCCCATCAATGGTGAAATACGGGTCACGGTATTCCAAGCTCAGGTTTTTCTGGTAATCGTTGATCATGGCATTGATGCCGAAACGGTTACCGGTTCCTAAAAAGTTATCCTGCAAGATACCGGCCTGGAAGCTGATCCCTGATTCCGTACCATAGCCCACGCCAAAGTTAACGTTACCGGCGTTGGCTTCTTTGACCGTGTATTTCAGATCAACTTCGTCATCACTGCCCGGTACACGAACGGTCTGCACGTCAACGGTTTCAAAGAAACCGGTACGGTTCAAACGTTCTTTACCCTGCTCGACGGTGCGCGAGTTCAGCCAACTGCCTTCCATCTGACGCATTTCACGGCGCAACACTTCATCTTTGGTGGACGTGTTGCCTGAGAAGCCAATATCACGCACGTAAATGCGCTTACCCGGTTCAACGTTCACAATCAAGGTGACTTGTTGGCTCTCGTCATCGAAGTCCGGCAAAGTATTCACCTGCGGATAGGCATAGCCCATCTCACCCAGCTTACGCTTAAGGGACTCTTCCAACGCCGTGACTTCAGCACCGTTGTAAACATCACCGGTGTCGATCGCCACCAAGCTGTCTAGCTCAGCATCTTTACCCAGCAGGTCGCCGCGCAGCTGAACGTTTTCAACGTTGTACTGCTCGCCTTCATTCACCTTCAGGGTAATGTACACGCCTTTTTTATCCGGAGAGATCGCCACTTGCGTCGCATCAAGACGGTATTTCAGGTAACCGTTATTAAGGTACATCGAGCGCAAGGTTTCGAGGTCACCCGCCAAGACTTGCTTCTGGTATTTTCTTTCACCAAAGAAGTTCCACCACGGCAAATCATCTTGCAGATTAAACTTGTCCAGCAACTCTTCGTCGGTGAACACAGTGTTCCCCACAAAGTTGATTTGCTGAATTTCCGCAGACACCCCTTCGGTAAAGACAAACTTCAAATCCGCACGGTTACGTGGCAATGGCGTGACCACTGCTTGTACCGAGGCATTGTACTTACCGACGCTATAGTAGAAATCTTCCAACCCTTTTTCAATCTTGCTCAGGGTGGTACGATCGAGAGATTCCCCCACACGAACGCGGGAGGCATCGAGATTTTCTTTGAGCTGCTCTTCCTTGATAGCCTTGTTACCAGAGAAGGTAATGTTGGCAATCGTTGGGCGTTCTTGCACGGACACCACTAAGGTCGTGCCGTCACGATATACCTTGATATCTTCAAAGTTGCCCGACGCAAATAACGACTGGATCAATTCGGAGACATCGCGATCATCAATTGTGTCACCCACTCGGACGGGCATTTTTAACAATGCTGCCCCCAGCGTCACACGCTGTAGGCCGTCAAAGCGGATATCTTCCACCACAAATTGATCCGCACTCTGCGCAACGCTGCTTCCGAAAAGCAGTGATGCGATCAACAGTTTCTTCATCGCCATTACTGTTCTGATTATTCCTTGCTAAAACGCTCTTATTTAAAAGCGGGTAAAATCATTGAATAGCGCGACGGCCATTAACGCAACCAAAATGGCTGAACCCACTCTATAGCCCATTTCCTGAACGCGTTCAGAAACAGGACGACGTGTTACTGCTTCGATGGCGAAGAACATCAAATGTCCACCGTCCAGCACAGGAAGCGGTAATAAATTCACAATACCCAAATTCACACTGATAAGGGCCAAAAAGCCGAGGAACGACAATAAACCAATATCGGCCGTCATCCCTGCCCCTTTAGCAATGGAAATAGGGCCGCTCAAGTTTTTCAACGCCACATCGCCAGTGAACAGTTTGGTGACCATATCAAACGTAATGGTCACTAACTGCCACGTGCGCTCAGACGCTTTGCCTATGGCCTCTATTGGGCCATATTGCATGTGGATCAGGTTTGCTTCTGGCCACGGGTCGCGGGCTGAAGCAAAACCTGCATAACCAATGACATCACCATTGTCGAGGGTTTTCGCCGCTGGCGTCAATGGCAGTGAGACTGTCTCCTCACCGCGCTTCACGGTCATGGTCAATGTTTGCTCAGGGTGTGAACGAACACGATCCACCACTTGCTGCCAGGTCGTGACCGGTTGGTCGTCCACAGCCACAATTTTGTCATTTAACCGTAATCCCGCGTGAATTGCTGCTCCATCTTCCACAAGTTGTGAAATGATTAGCGTAAATTTCGGGTAAAACGGGGTGATCCCCAAGGTGGTCAGTACTCGCTCACTCTCTGGATCATACGACCAATGGGTCAAATCCAACGTGCGATCGACCACCATACCGCTTTGTGGGTCGCGAGCTGTCAACGACATACTCGCATCACCAATATGGGAAATCATGGCCATATTGACCGATTCCCAATCTGCAGTTTTGAGTCCCGATATGGATTTTAGTTCCATCCCCGAGACAATTCCTGCGTCTGCCGCAATCGATTGGGGCGCCACTTCGCCAATCACGGGCTTCACCGCTGGCAAGCCAATCAGGAAGACCACCCAGTAAGCAAAAATGGCAAACAGGAAGTTCGCCAATGGCCCCGCCGCAACAATGGCACTACGCTGCCACAGTTTTTTATTGTTAAACGCCATGTGACGGCGCGCTTCTGGCACCGCCTCGACACGTTCATCCAACATCTTGACGTAGCCGCCAAGCGGGATCATCGCAAGCGTATATTCTGTGCCATCTTTACCGACTTTGCGCCATAACGCTTTACCAAAGCCGATCGAAAACTTTTCGACAAACACGCCACAACGGCGCGCAACCCAAAAGTGGCCATATTCATGCACGGCAATCAACACACCCAACGCCAGCAAAAAGGCGCCAAGGTTCCACAATATTCCCATCATAGCGTTACCTTTTGAATCAAGGCTTGAGCCGCAATACGCGCCAAGCGGTCAAGCTCTAGCACGCAGGCCAAGTCCGTTGGCTCCGTCAGGACTGCTGTCGCTAACACGTCGCTATTAATGCGCGCGATGTCAGTAAAGCCCAAACGGTGCTCTAAAAATGCCGCTACCGCGACTTCATTCGCAGCATTCAACGTGGTTGTCGCCGCTTGTCCACTATAACAAGCATCCATGGCTAATTTAAGGCATGGGTAGCGGCTAAAGTCAGGCTTAAGGAAGGTAAACTCACCAATCTGACTAAAATCTAAGGGCGCGACACCCGCGTCTACCCTGTCAGGATAGGCCATCGCACAGGCGATAGGGGTGCGCATGTCCGGCAAGCCCATTTGGGCAATCACGGATCCATCTTTGTACTGCACCATGGAGTGGATCACCGATTGCGGGTGGATGATCACATCCATCTGCTCACGCGCGGCATTGAACAGCCAGCGCGCTTCAATGTACTCCAGGCCTTTGTTCATCATGGTGGCGGAATCGACAGAAATTTTCGGCCCCATCGACCAGTTCGGGTGAGCAATCGCCATCGCTGGCGTCACAGCCGCCAACTCAGCCACATCGGTATAACGGAACGGACCGCCTGAGCCGGTCAGCAAAATTTTGCTCACGCCTGCACCGGCTAAATCACAGTAACCCATCTGACGCTGTACATCAGCAGGTAGGCTTTGGAAAATCGCGTTGTGCTCACTGTCCACCGGTAGCAGTTCTGCCCCGTATTGACGGCACGCATCAATGAACATTTGGCCTGACATGACCAAGGCTTCTTTGTTTGCCAGCAAAATGCGTTTGCCCGCTTTTACCGCAGCCATGGTCGGCAACAACCCCGCCGCGCCGACAATCGCCGCCATCACGGTGTCCACTTCGTCCAACGCTGCCACGTGGCACATGCCAGCATCACCGGCCAGCACTTCCGTTGCGATCTGGTGTTGCTTTAGCAGCGCGGCCAATTCTTGGGCGGCCTGCTCTGACGCCATCGCGGCGTACTTTGGCTGCCATTGCTGGCACAGCTCAAACATTTTTTGGCTATTGCTGCCTGCCGCTAATGCGACCACGTCAAACAAATCAGGGCTCTGAGCGGCGACGGCCAGCGTGCTGCTCCCGATAGAACCTGTTGCACCAAGAATCGTTAACTTACGCATACTATCACTTAACACTAGAATGTTTTGTCAGGCCATTTAAGCATGGCAACCTTGCCGGTTTATTGCCTATCAATCGTGATTGGGCACCGGCAAGGCACAAGAAAAGCAAAGAGGGATTACACCAACCACAAATACAGAAGGGCAAACACAGGCAGGGCAGCCGTCAGGCTATCAATACGATCAAGCACTCCACCGTGACCTGGCAGGATCTGACTACTGTCTTTGATCCCAGAAACACGTTTGAACATGCTTTCAACCAAATCACCCAAAACTGACGCCACCACGGTCACGACGGCAATAAACAGTAAACTGCCCACGCTCGCAAACGGAATGTCCATCAGTGCAGCACCGCCCCACGTCACAACAATCGCCAACAATGCGCCACCCACTAACCCTTCAATGGTTTTGTTTGGGCTCACCGCGGGGGCCATTTTGTGCTTACCAAATCGCTTACCCGAGAAATACGCCCCTGTATCCGCCGCCCAGACGAGCAAACAGACCAACAGCACCAATTTGGCACCATGGTAAGGGGTTTCAAGGTAATTTACCGCGCGAAGCATCAAGATGCTCCAAAAGAAAGGCAGGAGGGTCAGTAAACCGAACAGGTATTTTAAAGAGGAGATCCCTGACCACCCAACCGCACTGCGCGGATAGGTAATGGCCAATGCGGAGGCTACCAGCCACCACACGCCACCGATAAGGAGCATGCCTTGGTGTGACGAGGTTAATGCGGATAACGCCTGTGGATCGGTCGGCATGAAGCAGAGCGAGGCCCCTAAGCTGATAACAGGAACAATCATCGCCACAACGCGTGATTTCGTTTCAACAAATTGTGTCCACTCCCAAAACCCAATCAGGGTGATTGCCGCTAACGCCGCAATGAAGGCAGGAAAAGGTAAAAAGAAGATTCCTGCAATAACTAAGGGAGCGAGGATGACTGCGGTGATAATACGTTGCTTAAGCAAACTGCGTCCTCTCGATTTTTCTTCTGTTGCTGGTTAGACGCTCAGTGCTAACCAGAGTGTTGCCATTCCAGGCAAACAGCAAAAAAGGCATCAAGACCTAAGTCAGATGCCCCAAATAAAGATACCCATTATGCCATGGCATACTGGGTATTAATGTTCTAATAACGCTTGAATTTGCTCGCCCGTACAGCCAAATCGGCGTTCACGGTTCACAAACCAGGCGACAGCTTGGGCAAAACTGGCTTCGTCGAAATCCGGCCAATGCTGTTCAGTGAAATACAACTCCGCATAGGCAGTCTGCCATAGCATGAAGTTACTGATCCGGCATTCGCCACTGGTGCGGATCAACAAATCCACATCCGGTAAATCGGCGGTGGTTAAGCCTGCTGCCAGCATGTCTTCCGTAATATCGGATGCTGTCAAGCCTTGCTCAGCCACTTGTATGGCGAGGCGTTTGGTGGCCTGTAGGATATCCCACTGTCCGCCATAGTTCGCTGCCACATTCAGCACCATACCGGTATTGTTCGCCGTTAACGCTTCCGCATCCGCAATTTTTTGTTGTAAGCGGTCACTGAAACGTTCGGTGTCGCCAATAATGCGCAAACGGATATTGTTTTTATGTAGACGCTTCACTTCACGACTTAATACTGTCATGAAGAGTTCCATCAGCAAAGACACTTCATCTTCAGGGCGACGCCAGTTTTCGCTACTGAACGCAAACAAGGTCACTGCCTGAATCCCTAGGCGATTGGCCGTTGAGACGGTCTTGCGTACGGCATCCACACCGGCTTTGTGGCCAAACACTCGAGGCTTGCCCTTGGCTTTTGCCCACCGACCGTTACCATCCATAATAATGGCAACATGTTTAGGTAAGCTGTCCGCGCAAAGTGCAGAATCGATTGTATCTGCCATACCTCTCCCTCAAAAAAAAAGCGCTGTGCTGTACGCACAGCGCCCTGAATCACATTAAGCGTTTAGCAAGTTAAGGCGAACCTTATACTTCCATTAGCTCTTTTTCTTTGACTTCAAGAATCGCATCGATGTTCTTCACAGCCGCATCAGTTAGCTTCTGGATTTCATCTTGGCTACGACGATCGTCATCTTCGGAGATTTCTTTCTCTTTTAGAAGACCTTTGATGTCGGCGTTCGCGTCACGGCGAATGTTACGAATAGCAACACGGCCTTGCTCTGCTTCTGCACGTACGATCTTAACCAGATCACGACGACGCTCTTCAGTTAGCGCTGGCAATGGTACGCGAATAACGGTACCGGTTGACATTGGGTTTAGACCCAAGTCAGACATCATGATCGCTTTTTCGATTTTTGGCGTAAGTTCACGGTCAAATACTGTGATAGCCAGTGTACGAGAATCTTCAGCAACAACGTTCGCTAGCTGCTTAAGCGGCGTGTTTGCGCCGTAATATTCTACGTAGATAGTATCAAGTAGGCTTGGGTGAGCACGGCCTGTGCGCACTTTAGCTAGCTGACTTTTTAGCGACTCAACGCTTTTGCCCATGCGCTCTTGCGCATCTTGTTTGATTGCATCAATCACGATAAATACCCTTAATGATTCGGTAAATGCGGGACTGTGATCCCATATAGCGCCAGCTAAGACTGGCACTACGGTTAAACGTTAGTGATTCGCGATTAGCGTGCCTTCTTGCTCACCCATCACCACACGGCGAAGCGAGCCAGGCTTGTTCATGTTGAACACGCGAATTGGCATACCGTGGTCACGTGCCAAGGTAAATGCCGCAAGATCCATCACTTTCAGTTCTTGTTCAAGAACATCTTGATAGCTAAGCTTATCATAAAGCTTCGCGTCTGGGTTTTTAACTGGATCTTCTGTGAAGACGCCATCGACTTTTGTCGCTTTTAGGACAACGTCGGCTTCGATTTCGATACCGCGTAGACACGCAGCTGAATCTGTTGTGAAGAATGGGTTACCGGTACCCGCAGAGAAAATCACAACACGACCTTGACGCAACTGGCTGATTGCATCGGCCCAGTTGTAGTTATCACACACGCCGTTTAGCGGAATTGCAGACATCACTCGAGCGTTCACATAGGCACGATGTAGTGCGTCACGCATTGCCAAGCCGTTCATCACGGTTGCTAGCATACCCATGTGGTCGCCCACAACTCGGTTCATACCTGCTTCTGCTAGGCCAGCACCGCGGAACAAGTTACCGCCACCGATAACCAGGCCAACCTGTACACCGAGTTCAATCAGTTCTTTGATTTCCTGAGCCATACGGTCAAGAACTTGTGCGTCAATACCAAAACCTTCGCTGCCTTGCAGTGCTTCCCCACTGAGCTTAAGCAGAATACGTTGATAAGTCGGTTTAGGATTTGTGGTCATTAGTGATACCTTCCAGGCTTACTTTAAGATATGGAGTTGTAAAAAGACCGCAGCCTAGGCCACGGTCTTCTAAGAGCAATTCGCTAAGGATTAACCTTTCTGCACAAGTGCTACTTCTTCTGCGAAGCTTAGAGCAGCAACCTTCTCGATGCCCTCACCCACTTCTAGACGAATAAAGTCAGAAACTGATGCGCCGCTTTCTTTTAGAACGTCAGCAACCGTTTTCTTAGGTTCCATGATGAATGCCTGGCCAGTTAGAGAAACTTCGCCAGTGAACTTCTTCATGCGGCCTTCAACCATCTTTTCAGCGATTTCTTTAGGCTTGCCTTCGTTCATTGCGATTTCAACCTGAACTTCACGCTCTTTTGCTACTACTTCAGCAGGAACGTCAGTTGGGTTCACGTACTCAGGCTTAGAAGCTGCTACGTGCATTGCAATGTGCTTAAGCATTTCGTCGTCGCCGTTACCAGCAACAACTACTGCGATACGTGCGCCGTGCGTGTAAGCAGACACTTTCTCGCCCGCGATGTATGCTACGCGACGGATAGAGATGTTCTCACCGATCTTAGCAACAAGCGCGATACGCTGCTCTTCAAACTGAGCTTGAAGTTCTTCAACTGAAGCTTGGCTAGCAAGTGCTGCGTCAGCAACTTCGTTAGCGAACGCAAGGAAGCTACCGTCTTTAGCAACGAAGTCAGTCTGGCAGTTTACTTCAACAAGTGCTGCTTTACCGTCAGCGTTCTTGATGATGATAGTACCTTCAGCTGCTACGTTACCTGCTTTCTTAGCAGCCTTAGCAGCACCGCTTTTACGCATGTTTTCGATTGCTAGCTCGATATCAGCATTCGCTTCAACAAGTGCTTTCTTACAATCCATCATGCCTGCGCCAGTACGATCGCGCAGTTCTTTAACTAGGGCAGCTGTAACTGTTGCCATTGTTATATCCTCAGTTTTGAATACTTTGTATAAAAATCAGGGGCCATGATCGGCCCCTGGTAACCATTCTTAGTTTACACAAGGTAACTTAAGAAGCTCAAAGGAGCTGGTTATTATTCAGCTTCTACGAAACCGTCTTGCTCAGCTAGAGCAACGATGTCTTGGTTACGAGCTTCAGTTACAGTCTGAGCTACAGCACCAGTGTAAAGCTTGATTGCACGGATTGCATCGTCGTTACCAGGGATAACGAAGTCAACGCCGTCTGGGTTAGAGTTAGTATCTACTACTGCAAATACTGGGATACCCAGGTTGTTAGCTTCTTTAATTGCAATGTGCTCGTGATCAGCATCGATTACGAACATTGCGTCTGGAAGACCAGCCATGTTCTTGATACCGCCAAGTGACTTCTCAAGCTTTTCCATTTCACGAGTACGCATAAGCGCTTCTTTCTTGGTTAGCTTGTCGAAAGTACCGTCAGCAGACTGTACTTCAAGGTCTTTTAGACGCTTGATTGACTGGCGAACAGTTTTCCAGTTAGTCAGCATACCACCCAACCAACGGTTGTTTACGTAGTACTGGTCACAGTTTACTGCAGCTTCTTTGATAGATTCGCTGGCTGCACGCTTAGTACCAACGAAAAGTACTTTACCTTTGCGAGCTGCAATCTTGTTGATTTCAGCTAGCGCTTCGTTGAACATTGGTACAGTTTGCTCAAGGTTGATGATGTGAACACGGTTACGAGCACCGAAGATGAATGGCTTCATCTTTGGGTTCCAGTAACGAGTTTGGTGACCGAAGTGTACACCAGCCTGAAGCATGTCGCGCATTGATACAGTTGCCATTGAATAATCCTCTATGGGGTTAGGCGTCCACATATCCCATCTTAACCGACCCGAAGAACGCCATTGACGTTACAATCTTGCGAAAGATTGCCGAGCACCCCGGAAGATGTGCCGATATGTGTGAGTAATTAATAAAAAGTTTAGTTGTAATATGAATAACTGAATCGAAATCCAATTACCCAATTACGGCGCGCTTTATACCATATTTTCTGAGTGAAAATCCAGTCAAAATCTTTATCTGACGATCAAACTCGGTTTCCATCTATCGTCCTCACTGTTACCATATAAGGAAGATAAAACCGTCAATGCAGAGAAGATTGAATGAGCATCAAGATCAAAACGGCTGAAGAAATTGAAAAAATGCGCGCCGCGGGTCGTTTAGCAGCCGAGGTGCTGGAAATGATTGAACCGCACATCCAAGTGGGTGTGACGACGGATGAGCTGAACCAAATTTGTCATGATTATGCCCTAGAAAAAGGCGCATACTCGGCACCGCTTGATTATCACGGCTTCCCGAAATCGATCTGTACCTCAATCAACCACATCGTTTGTCACGGTATTCCTGCTCAAGCAGATGAAATGGGCAGCAACGGCCTGATGAAGCCGGGCGTCCTTAAAGATGGCGACATCCTGAATGTCGACATTACCGTGATCATCCCGAACGACCCAAGCGCCGATCTTAGCGTGCGTCCTGAAGGCTACCACGGCGATACCTCTAAAATGTTCTTCGTGGGCGACGTCTCTCCAGCAGACAAGCGTCTGTGCCGCGTGACACAAGATGCGCTATATGAAGGCATGCGTCAGGTGAAACCCGGCGCGACCGTGGGCGATATAGGTACCGCGATTGAAAAATACATCAAAGCCAACAACAAGAAAAACCCCCTGCAGAAGTACTCCATCGTGAAAGACTTCTGCGGTCACGGTATTGGCTTTGAGTTCCACGAAGAGCCACAAGTGGTGCACTACCGCAACAGCGATCGTACCAAGCTAAAAGCAGGTATGTGTTTCACGATTGAACCGATGATCAATGCAGGTCGTTTCGGTTGTACGGTCGACATGGCGGATGACTGGACGGTTTACACCGCAGATGGCAAAAAATCGGCTCAGTACGAACACACGCTTGTGGTGACCGAGACCGGTTGTGAAGTGCTAACACTGCGCAGTGATGACACCATTCCACGCATCATGAATAACTAATGCAGCATGCCGTAAGGCATTGCGCCCAACGCATCACGAAGCCGGCCACGATGCCGGCTTTTTTTTTGCCTTGAATGTTGTGCCTTAAATAGGCGACTTACACCGAACCGTGTTAGGGTTAGTGCATGCATCTTTGATTCTGCACGGACAGCTATGAGTACACCAACCCCACTCGCCGACACCCCCCTCACCGATCCGTTTGCTCCCGAGCAACTGCGTGAGGCATTAGCCCGCTTTACCCAACAACAACAAACCGGCTTTTTAGCGCACGAACCGATCACCCAATTGGTGGAGGCACGCGCGCACTACATGGATAACTTGCTGGAACAGCTATGGCAACATTTCGGGTTAGATCAACACCCCACGCTGGCGTTGGTCTCGGTCGGGGGCTATGGCCGAGGGGAACTGCATCCACTCTCTGACGTGGATATTCTGGTACTCAGCGTCGACCCTGTCGATGATGCCACCGGCACACAGATCAGCACCTTTCTGACGCTGTTATGGGATCTCAAGCTGGATGTCGGGCACAGCGTCCGTACCCTTGATCAATGCGTTGAAATCGGCACCAACGATTTGACCGTGGCCACCAACTTGCAAGAAGCGCGCTGGCTATGCGGTCAACACAACACCTTTTTGCAACTAGAAGAACGCCTGAACGATGGCAGTTTCTGGCCCAGCGAAGTGTTCTTCCAAGCCAAGATGGATGAGCAGAAAACCCGCCATGCGCGCTATCACGACACCACTTATAACCTCGAGCCGGACATCAAATCCAGCCCGGGCGGCTTACGGGATATCCATACCCTCAGTTGGATCGCCCGCCGTCATTTCGGCGCCACCAGCTTACTGGAAATGAGCCGCTTTGGCTTTTTAACCGATGCCGAATACCGTGAATTAGTGGAGTGTCAGGATTCCCTGTGGCGGATCCGCTTTGCCTTGCACAGCGAACTGCGCCGCTATGACAACCGCCTGACCTTCGGCCACCAAGCCTCGGTGGCGGAATTGCTCGGGTATCAGGGCGAAGGTAACCGCCCGGTAGAAATGATGATGAAAGATTTCTACCGCACCCTGCGCCGCGTGGCCGAATTAAACAAAATGCTGCTGCAGCTGTTTGACGAGGCCATTCTCAACAAAGGTGCCGAGCAAACCACCGTCATGTTGGATGAGGATTTCCAATTGCGCGGAGGACTGATCGAAGCGACGAAACCGGCGTTGTTCCAAGCCCGCCCCGACACCATCCTCGATATGTTCCTGCATATTGCTCGCAATTCAGACATTGAAGGCATCGCGGCACCGACGCTGCGCCAACTGCGCACGGCCCGCCGTCGCTTGAATCGCTTTTTGGTCGATATACCGGAAGCGCGAGACAAGTTCATGGCCTTGGTTCGCCAACCAAATTGTTTACAGCGGGCATTCCGACTCATGCATCGCCACGGCGTGCTGTCGACCTACCTGCCGCAATGGAGCCAAATTGTCGGCCAGATGCAGTTTGACTTGTTTCATGTCTATACCGTGGATGAACACACGGTACGACTGATCAAAAACCTCAACAAATTTGCTGACCCCGATAATCGCGATCGCCACCCGATTTGCTGTGAAGTTTATCCCCGCGTGATCAAGAAAGAAATCTTGTTACTGGCCGCCATCTTCCATGATATCGCCAAAGGGCGCGGCGGGGATCACTCCGAACTCGGTGGTGTCGATGCCTATGATTTCTGTTTACTGCATGGCTTGTCTAAGCCAGAAGCCAACTTGGTCAAATGGCTGGTCAATCAACACCTGCTCATGTCGGTGACGGCGCAGCGCCGTGATATTTATGATCCGGAAGTGATCACCGCGTTTGCCAAAGAAGTCCGCGATGAAGAACGTCTGGATCACCTGATATGCCTGACGGTGGCCGACATTTGCGCCACCAACCAAGATCTGTGGAACAGCTGGAAACGCACCTTACTGGCAGAGCTGTACTACTCCACCCAAAAAGCCTTGCGTCGCGGGCTGGAAAACCCGCCGGATATGCGCGAACGGATCCGCCACAATCAGCAGATGGCCTCTGCCCTGCTGCGCAGTGAAGGCTTTGCTCCGCGGGATATCGAAGTGCTCTGGCAACGGTTTAAAGCCGATTACTTCCTCCGTCATACCCACAAACAAATTGCGTGGCATGCCGAAGCGATCCTCAATCACGACGATCATGACAAGCCGCTGATCTTGCTGAGTAAGAAAGCCACCCGCGGCGGCACCGAAGTGTTCGTTTATTGCAAAGACAAAACCAAGCTGTTTGCGATTGTGGTCTCTGAGCTGGACAAGAAAAACCTCAGCGTGCACGACGCACAGGTCATGACCAGCAAAGACGGTTACGCGTTAGATACCTTCATGGTGCTCGACCCGACCGGTAACGCCCTGAGCGAAAACCGCCATAATACGGTACGCCGCGCACTGGTGAATGCCCTGACCCACATGAAGTCAGACAGAAAGAAGAAGCGCCCACCGCACAAGTTGCAGCATTTCAACGTCAAAACGCGGGTGGACTTCTTACCGACTAAATCGGGCAAGAAAACCATGATTGAGCTGGTCGCGCTCGACATGCCCGGCCTGCTGGCACGGGTCGGCTCTGTGTTTGCACGACAGAAAATCAGCTTGCAAGCCGCCAAAATCACCACCATTGGCGAACGCGCAGAAGACTTTTTCATTGTGATAAACCAAGACGGCGAGCAACTCAATGATGAGCAGCAAACCCAGTTGCGTGACGCACTCATCAGCAGGTTAGAGAAAAAGTAGCGATCGAAGCCCTTTCATCGCGGCTCTATCGTCACCACAAAAAAAAGGCGGCCCATTGACACGGCCCGCCTTTTTTATGTGTTTAACTATTGGTCATTAATCGCTGATGATTGATGGTGACACGCTAGCTCGCCGCCCACGTTTGTACCCATGGCATAACCACATCGAGGGCATCAAAATTAACGCAGGCATCCACATCCAATCGTGGCGCCACGGGCCGTGCCTGCAATTGCAGTAACAAGCTCTCAAATTGACGACCCGCACCACAATAGCGTTCTTCCCCGTAACTGGAATCCCCCATGGCCACGACGCCAAAACGTAATGTGGGCACCTGTGGCAAGGTGTCTTCCAAGGCGAGGTACATCGGCAAGGCATTATCAGGGATCTCCCCTTGCCCCGTGGTCGAGGTGATCACCAACACGGTTTCATCTTGGTAAGACAAGAATTCCTCAGACGTAGGAATATCAAACACCGCCGCATCATGGCCTTCGTCATTGAGATAACTGGCTACAGCATGCGCCACATCTTCTGCGCCACCGTAAACAGAGCCTACAAAAATACCGATTTTTGCCATTTCAATTCCCTCTTGATGACAGATACCTACGATCTACAGTAGACGATCAACGCGCCCAACAGCAAGCGCCGACTCAGCTTTCCGCTTCTGCAGGCGTCAGTAAGGCGGCATCCCATTCAAACGCCGTCATCACATGCTGCCAGGTGTCATCCACCGAGGCACGAATGTCCAAAACGGCTTCAGTGATCGGGTGTGCCAACTGCAAGCGAGAGGCATGCAACATCAAACGGTGACACGCAAAGTTCTCGCGGAACATGCGATTATGGCGGCCATCACCGTGGTTCACATCACCGATAATGTGGTGGCTCAAATGGTGCATATGGCGACGCAACTGATGCTTACGGCCCGTTTCTGGCTGCATTTCAACCAAGGTATAACGACTGGTCGCATAGCGCCCGACCGGAATGTTCGTTTCAACCTTGGCAATCGGGGCATACGCGGTCACCGCGGGTTGCGCCTCTTTCTCTTGATCGGCGTGCTTATCCGCAATTTTATCCAACTCTTGTTTCAACGGATAATCGAGTACTGCCGCTTCTTTCACCCAACCACGCACGACCGCATGGTAAGTTTTCTTGATATCTCGACCGGCAAATTTTGGCATCATCAGCGCGGCGATCTCTTTGGATAACCCAAACAGCAACACGCCAGATGTAGGACGATCAAGGCGGTGAAGCGGAAACACATGCTGACCGATTTGATCACGCAGCGTTTGCATCACAAACACGGTTTCATGGCTATCCAACCACGAACGGTGCACTAACATGCCCGCCGGTTTGTTCACCGCGACTAAATACTCATCACGATAGAGTATTTCAAGTTCAATCGGCTTGTGACTGAACAGCTGATCAATTTCTCGCGTTACCATCACTAACGGTTGGCTGCTCGCGAGGCCTTTCATTGCCTCTTCAACATAAGGGGAAATTTCCAATGCCTCAGGCAACGGTAACTGAGCTTGCAACAATTGCCCCAATTTCGGAATAAACACCCACTGTAGCCACTGCGTACACGTTAAGGTGTCGATAGCAAACGGCTCGACACTCTGTAATGCCGCACGGTCTGGGGACGTCGTTTCCCATAAATCATGCGCTTGCATTACGGCTTCAAGTTGCAGCAACAATTGCTGGCAATGACGGTTTCTGTTCACTCGGCTTCCCTTGTTCTAGGCAGTAATCGATCAACTGGATAATGGCGACGGAGCATACCACCTTGCTCGCTATCCCCCAAGCAAGGCTGATGCACGGGCATGGCTTCACGTGGGAGGATCGTTATATACTGAGGCTCTTAACAAGGAGCATAGAGACTGCCCATGGAGAACTTTCATACGCTAACCCAGTTGCTAGACAACGCGGGTTGCCACTATCACATTTACGATCTGGGTCGCCGTGTGAACGCGATCGATATCGACCAATTCAAAGCGGTGGAAGAAAACCGTCAACCGTATCCATGCCCGCTACAGCAACATGCCCACTTGTCGATTGCGTTTTGGCAAGCGGATCAGCCGCCGTGGATCTGGTTCTTACGTTTACCGCTGGATGAACGTGGCTTACTGAAACAAGCCGCGGTCGGGGGCTTCATTCAATACGTGATTGAAGCGATGGGCGCGACCCTGAACCGAACGCCAACGGAAGAAGAACAGGAAAAACTGGCCAAGAACCCCTTCACGTTCAAGCCCAATGACGACAAGATGGCGATGTTTCACGCACAGTTGCGCCATCAATTGAACCTGCCGGCCAGCCACTACTATGAGCATGCACAGCACTACCTGAGTGGGGATCTAGGCTGGGAGCAGTGGCAAGGCATTGGTCTACAAGGATTGGCTGATGTGTGTGCCCGCTTAAAGCAAGGCAATAACACGACTTTAGTGCGTAAAGCACTCAATAACCTGCCCCTGACGCCACTATACGCCCTGTTAGGTTGCCTTGAGCACTGCACGTTGCCTGACACCTTAACCCAACGTTTAGTGGAACGTCTGAACGACGAGTGCCGTGTCGATGCACCGGACTTGTTTTTGCTTTCCGCCCTGCTGCGCGCGCTATCCGGGGCTGATCCATTGATTTTGCGCGACACGCTCAAGCACGTTTTTGCCGAGCCGACACTGTGTCACCCAGAGGTACTGGTTGCCGTGGCCGGACGCTGTTGGAGTGGATTGGCTGATACCGACATGGCCAGCCTCTTTTTATTACGCCTGGCACAAACCCAAGATCAAGCATTGTTTAATCAATTGTTTGCCGATCTGGTAATGCTACCGGCGTTACGCGGGCTGATGCTGCAAGTGCTGCACGGTCAAGCCAGCCCAGAGTTAGTGGCGGCGATTGAGCGCTTACAACAACACGCGCACAAGACCCACTAATCCCCCTGATGATCCTGCGTGCCAATCGACCCTTGGCACGCGTATGAACAAGGAAGACACCGCACTCATGGAAAACCTGTTTGGCATTTTACTTTTAGCCATTGTCGGCTACCTTTTCTGGCAACAGCGCCGACAAACGGAGTTGGCACAAGCCTTTATCCACCAGCGCTGCGAACAATTGGGCTTACAGTTGCTCAATACCGCACGCGGCGCCCATCAGTGGCGTGACCTACAAGGCCGCTGGTATTGGCATACCTTATATTGGTTTGAATTTTCTGCCGATGGGGTCGATGCCTATCAAGGCCATGTGATCATGCGAGGATTCAGGCCGGCGAGCTGGCATATTCCGCCCCACCGCATGCCGGACTAAACCCGCATACGTCGCGTGACGTTAAGTACGTGGAGCATAGGGGCCTTGAAAATCGGTGTTGAAGATAGCTATTGGAGATAGATGTTGTTGGAGACAGGCGTTGAAGAAAGGCGTTGAAGAAAGGCGTGACGCACAAAGGGGGAACGTCGGCATCAGCCGTTATCAGGCTAAGTGTTGAGAAATACTATTGCGCCCATAAAAGAACGGGCGCAACTTTCGTTGCGCCCTTAGGTCTTACATGCAGCAATCCCGCTACTATGGTGCTCCCTGCATCATTCCGTTGACTGCTGTATCCGTCAGCATTGTCCTTTTTTACTTCGTCCTGAAGTGTTCCTTTGGCCTTCCTGACCCATCAGCACATCCTGTCCTGACTCTCATCGTCCATCCTGGCGGTGTCCCTGACTTCATCCTGAAGTGGTCCTTTGTCATCCTGACGAGTAAACATCTTGTCTACTACTGTGCCGTTCCTCGGCTATCCCTTCAC